>JAUNJI010000056.1 GCA_030533295.1 Eubacteriales bacterium | reverse complement strand
TTGCTGCGTTGGTCGAGCTGATCACGTCCAACTTCACCGACTGACGATCATCGCATCCTGACGGAAAAACGCCGATTTGCAAAAATCGGCGTTTTTTTGCTAGCCGCGGGCTGCGCGCCCGATCGCCCGCGCGGTCGTTCGAGACAGCGCGGGACAGGCGAAAAGGAGGCACAGTGCGATGACGAGGGAACAGCTCAAGGAGCGGGTGCGGCAGCTGCCCATGCAGCCGGGCGTTTACCTGCACAAGGACAAGACCGGCAAGGTGATCTATGTCGGCAAGGCCAAGCTGCTCCGCAACCGGGTGTCCAACTATTTTCAGGCGCCCGAGCGGCTCAATGCCAAGACCCGGCAGCTGGTCAGCCGGATCGACGACTTCGACATCATCGTGACCGAGAGCGAGTTCGAGGCGCTCGTGCTCGAAAACTCGATGATCAAAAAATATAAGCCCAAGTACAACATCCTGCTCAAGGACGACAAGGGCTATCCCTATATCCGGGTGGATACCGCCGCGCCCTATCCGTCCTTCACCGTGGTATCCAAGCCGGGGCAGGACGGTGCGCGGTATTTCGGCCCCTATCCCGGCCGCACGGCCGCGTATCGCGCGATCGACACGATCTGCGAGGCGCTGCGCCTCAAGACCTGTGCGCGGACGTTCCCGCGGGACATCGGCAAGGCGCGTCCGTGCCTGAACCAGCATCTGGGGCGCTGCTGTGCGCCCTGCACCGGGCAGGTCAGCCCGGCGGAATACGGCGCGCTGATCGACGAAGCGGTCGCGCTGTTCGAGGGAGACGCGAAAAAGCTGGAACAGTCGCTGACCGAGCGCATGAACGAGGCGGCAGAGCGCTTGCAGTTCGAGCACGCCGCCGCGCTGCGCGACCGCCTGCGGGCGGTGCAGCGGCTGGGCACGCGGCAGCACGTGGTCGCCGGGACGTTCGCCGAGCGGGACGTGATCGCCTTCGTGCAGGGGCAGACCCGCGCCTGCGTGTGCGTGCTGCATTATGGCGGCGGCGCGTTGCAGGACAAGGAATACACGCTGTTCCACCTGACCGAGAGCGATCCGGCCGAGGTGCTGTCCTCCTTCGTCAAGCAGTATTATGCCCGGCGGGGGACGGTGCCCAAGACCGTGCTGCTCTCGCACGTGCTCGAGGAGCAGGAGGCCGTGGCCGAGTATCTGGCCTCGATCGCCGGGCGCAAGGTCGAGCTGGCCGTGCCGCAGCGCGGCGAGCGCCGCGTGCTCACCCGGTTGGCCGAGACGAACGCCCGCGAGGAGATCGAGCGCCGCGAAAAGCAGTCCGAGCGGCGGTACCGCTCGCTCGAGCTGTTGCAGCGCACCACCGGCATGGCGGCGCTGCCGCTCCGGCTGGAGGCGTATGACATCTCCAACTTCGCCGGACAGGACACGGTCGGCTCGATGGTGGTGTTCGTGGAAGGCCAGCCCCATAAGCGCGATTACCGCAAGTTCAAGATCGAACGTGCCGCGCAGGGGCAGGACGATTACGCCTCGATGCGCGAGATGCTCACCCGCCGCGTGCAGCGCTACGTGGATGGAGACGAGAAGTTTTCGCCCTTGCCCAACGCCTTTTTGATCGATGGCGGTCTGGGGCACGTGCGCATCTGCCGCGAGGTGCTCGAGCGCTTCGGGCTGACCACGCCCTGCTTCGGCATGGTCAAGGACGACAAGCACCGCACCCGGGCGCTCGTCGCGCCCGATGGGCGCGAGTTCGGCATCTCGGCCACGCCGGCGTTGTTCGCGCTGATCGGCCGCATCCAAGAGGAGGTGCACCGCTTCGCGATCGAGTACAACCGCAAGCTGGGCGGCAAACGGGTGCGCGGCTCGACGCTGGACAAGATCGCGGGCGTGGGCGACAAGCGCCGTGCCGCGCTGCTCCGCCGTTTCGGCAGCATCGAGAACATCAAGCAGGCCGAGGTGCAGGAATTGGCGCGCGTCGTGCCGCGCAACACCGCACAGGCGGTGTACGATCATTTTCACAAGGAGGAATGACCCATGCGCGTCGTTTCCGGCACGGCACGCGGCTGCCGGTTGCAGCCCGTGCCCGGCATGGATACCCGCCCGACGACCGACCGCGTCAAGGAAAACGTGTTCAACCTGATCCAAGACCATGTGCGCGGGGCGCAGGTGCTCGACCTGTTCGCGGGCACGGGGCAGCTCGGGATCGAGGCGCTGTCGCGCGGCGCGGCGCACTGCGATCTGGTCGAATATGCCCGCGCGGCCTACCAGATCGTGTGCAAAAACGTGCAGACCGCGCACGTAGCCGACCGCGCCCACGTGCATCTGTGCGCGGCCGAGACCTTCGTCCAAAAGGCGGCCAAGGAGCGATACGATCTGGTGTTCCTCGACCCGCCCTACGGCGGGAGGATCTTGGAAAATGCACTTTTGCAGATAGAAAGGTTTGACATTCTGACGACGGATGGTATAATAATATGCGAAAGTGCAGTGGACGACCGCTTCACGCATGGCCTGTCGGTCGTGCGCGAGCGCCGCTACGGCACCACCTTGATCACTGTCCTGCGGCGACAGGACAGCAGAACGGATTGATGGATATGAAAACAGCGATCTACCCGGGCAGCTTCGACCCGGTCACTTTGGGGCATCTGGACATCATCCGGCGGGCATCGATCATGTTCGATCGGATGATCGTCGCGGTGCTGCACAACCAGAACAAGCGACCACTGTTCACGGTCGAGGAGCGGATGGAGCTGCTCCGGCGGACGACGCGCGACCTGCCGCAGGTCGAGGTCGCGTCCTTTGACGGCCTTTTGGCCGACTATGCCCGCGTGCAAGGCGCGTGCGCGATCGTCAAAGGGCTGCGCGCGGTGTCGGATTTCGAGTATGAGTTCCAGATGGCGCTGGCCAATCGCAAACTCAACCCCGAGCTGGACACCGTGTTCCTGATGACGAGCGCGAAATATATGTACCTGTCCTCCTCTGTGGTGAAGGACGTCGCGATGCATGGCGGTAGCGTCGTCGGCTTCATCCCGGATGAGATCATCCCGGACATCGAGCGCCGCGCGAGAAAGGAAGGCTGAACGATATGGCAACTTTAGACGAACTGATCAACAGTATGTACGATCTGGTGCAGGACGCCAAGGGCATCCCGTTGGCGGGCGAGAAGTGCATCATCGAACGCGATCATCTGCTCGATCTGCTCGACGAGCTGCGCGCCACCCTGCCGAACGACTTGCAGGTGGCGCAGGATATCGTGGCCAAGCGCAGCGAGATGCTGGCCTCCGGCAAGCGCGAGGCCGAGGCGATCCGCCGTCAGGCCGAGGAGGATGCCCGGCAGATGGTCGCCGAGACCGAGATCGTGGTGGCGGCACGCCGCAAGGCCAAGGAAGTGCAGGGCAACGCCGAGATCCAGGCGCGTGAGCTGCGCCGCGTGGCCAACGAGTACTGCGAGGACACCCTCAAGCGCACCGAAGAAGCGGTGGCGCTCTCGCTGGAGGAAGTGCGCAAGGCGCGGCAGCGCTTCAAGAGCATCGCCAAGTGAACGAGACCGGATACCCCCGAACGGCTGCTTTCGAGCAGCCGTTTTTTTGCAGCCGCGCGGTCGTCCCCACCGCGTGCCACCGGCGCAGGCGCACGGCCGCGCAGACACGAAAACCGGGCGCGGCGCACCCACCGAGGCGGCATTTTTCGTCCGGCGCGGCGGCGCGGCACGGCGGGCGGCAAACTATCGAACAATTGTTCGTAAGTTGCAAAAAGCGATAAAATCGCGTCGATCTACCCACGATATTCGGCGGAATGATCCGAAAAAACCCTTGCGATCTCAGGGGCGTATTGGTATAATGGTAGCATGGTGGTGAGAAGTGGGGCATCGTGTCATGCTTTCCACCAAGGGGAAAGCGTGGTGGAGCACAGGTGAAGGGCGAATACAAGCACTCGATCGACGCGAAGGGCCGTCTGGCGATGCCGGCCAAGCTGCGCGAAGAACTGGGCGAGCGCTTCACCGTCACCAAAGGGCTGGACGGCTGTCTGGCCGTCTACCCGGAGCAGGAGTGGGACGCGCTCGAGGAACGCATCCGCAGATTGGGCAATGGGGAAAAGGCGCGTCGCGTCAAGCGGTATTATTTCGCCAACGCCTTCGATGCGCAGCTCGATGCGCAGGGGCGGATCCTGATCCCGGCCAACCTGCGGGAGTTCGCCGGGCTGCACAAGGATGTCGCCGTCATCGGCCAACTCGACCACGCGGAGATCTGGGACAGCGAAAAATGGCGCAGCTATAACGAGGCGATCGACGCCGAGAGCGTCGCCGCCGATGTAGAGGACATCGATCTTTGATCGAAACGGAGCAGGAGGGCACTATGGCATTTCATCACGTATCCATCCTGCTGGACGCCTGTCTGGAAGCGTTGCAGATCCGGCCGGACGGCGTTTATGTGGACGCGACGACCGGCGGCGCAGGCCATTCGCTGCGCATCGCGGAGCGCTTGCGGGACGGTGGCCGCCTGATCTGCATCGACCGGGACGAGGCCGCGCTGGAAAACGCGCGGACACGTCTCGCCGGCGTGTGGCAGCGCGTGACCCCGGTCAAGAGCGATTTTCGCGCGATCGATGCGGTGCTCGCCGCACAGGGACTGACCGGGGCGGATGGCATCCTGTTCGATCTGGGCGTGTCCTCGCCCCAGCTCGATCAGGCCGAGCGCGGGTTTTCCTATATGCAGGACGCGCCGCTCGATATGCGCATGGATCGGACGCAAACGCTGACCGCGTATGACGTGGTCAACGGCTGGAGCCGCGAGGCGCTGCGCCGCATCCTGTTCGAATACGGCGAGGAGCGCTATGCGCCCTTGATCGCCGCGGCGATCGAGCGCGAGCGGGCGGATAAGCCGATCGAGACGACGTTCGAGCTGGTCGAGATCATCAAGCGCACCATGCCCGGCAAGGCCAAGCGCGAAAAGCAGCATCCGGCCAAGCGCAGCTTTCAGGCGATCCGCATCGCGGTCAACGACGAGCTGGGCGCGGTGCGCGAGGCGATGGACAAGGCGATCGATTGCCTGCGGCCCGGCGGGCGGCTGGCTGTGATCACCTTCCACAGCCTCGAGGATCGGATCGTCAAAACAGCGTTCCAGCAGGCCGCGCAGGGCTGCACCTGCCCCAAGACGTTCCCGGTGTGCGTGTGCGGCAAGACGCCCAAGGTCGCGCTGACGCCGCGTAAGCCCATCCTGCCCGACGCCGCCGAGATCGCGGCCAATCCGCGGGCGCGGAGCGCCAAGCTGCGCGTGTGTGAAAAGCTATGAGGACTTCTAAGACGGACGACCGACCGACCAAGCAGAAAGGAAATGCGATGATGACACCCAGTAGGGATAGCGTAGCATACAAACAGTATGAGGAGCGCTCCCCGGCGCGAAAGGGCGGACGACGCGATCTGCACGTCGCTCCCACGCCGCGCCGCCGCAAAAAATCGCGCCTGCGCCCGAGCTTCGTGGGCTGCCTGCTGGTGCTGGCGGTCGCCGCGGTGTACATCCTGTGCTGCCAGATGCAGCTCACCGAGCTGACGGCCACCGTCAGCCGCCAAAGCGCGCTGCTCGACGAATTGACGGCCGAGAACGTGTCCTTGACCACCAAAAAGATGAACAGCATGAACATGAGCGAGGTCGAGGAGCACGCGGTCAACCAGCTCGGCATGGTGAAGATGGACAACGCCCGGATCGAATACGTCGAGCTGACCAACCCGGACACCGTCACGGTGGCCGAGAGCAGGGTGTCGCTCGGCTCGGTGCTGGCGGGCGTGGCGCGCAGCTTTTCTGCGATCGTGGAATATATCAACTGACCAGAGGAATACAATGCGTACAGGGGAGTGAGAGGTGGATACTTCTGACTCCTTGCGCTTTTTTCGACCGAACGAGCGGGCGAGCAGAGGAAGGAAGCATACATGAAGGCAAAGGGACCGAATAATCATATGCGGGCACGCATCAGCGTGCTGGCGCTGCTGTTCGTGGTCGTCGGCTTTGGCCTGGTGGGGATCCGCCTGCTGTATATGCAGGTGTTCCACCGGGATTTTTACAGTCAGCAGGCCACCGCGCTGCAAACGCGCGATACCTTCATCACGCCGGCGCGCGGCAAGATCTATGACGCCAATATGCAGGTGCTGGCCGAGTCGGCCGGGGTCGAGCGCGTGGTCGTCTCGCCCAAGGCCGTGGTGGACGCCCGCAAGGTCGAGCAGGGCATCACGCCCGAGGCGCAGCGACAGGCGCTGGCGACCATCCTCGCGGATACGCTGGAGCTGGACTACGATGCCGTGATGCGCAAGCTGGAAAAGACCGATTCTGAGTATCAGATCATCGCGCAAAAGGTCGATAAGGATGTCGCCAAGACGCTGTATGCCAAGCTGGAGGAGGCGCAGTGCACGGGCGTGTACCCCGAGCCGGACACCAAGCGCTATTATCAGCACGGCGCGTTCCTGTCCACCGTGCTGGGCTATGTCAACAACGACAACGACGGCGCCTATGGTCTGGAATTGCAGTATAACGAGGAGCTGTCCGGCAAGGCCGGGCGCATCGTCCGCCTGCAAAACGCGCAAAACGTGGATATGACGCCCGAGACCGAGCAATATATCCCCGCGCAGGACGGCAACTCGCTCGTGCTGACGATCGACAGCGACATCCAGAGCTATCTGGAAAAGCATTTGGAGACCGCGCTGGCCGATAACCCGACCGCCCGCGATGGCGTGTCCGGCATCGTGATGAACGTCAAGACCGGCGAGGTGCTGGCCATGGCCAACCTGCCGGACTTCGACCCCAACAACGCCTATCTGCTAACCGGCGACAGCTATATCGCCCAGCTCAAGGAGGAGGCGGCCAAGCTGCTGACCGAGGCCGGCGTGCAGACCGAGCTGCCCGATAAGTGGTATCAGGAGGGCGGTCTGGCCAACCTGCCGGAGAGCATCCAGAAAAACGATGCGCTGGTCGATAAATTGGGCGCGGCGCGCGTCAAGATCTTGATGAAAACATGGCGCAACCCGGTCATCGCGGACAACTACGAGCCGGGCTCGACCTACAAGCTGATGACGGTCGCCTCGGCATATGAATTGGGCACGGCGCACGCCGACGACATCTATGTGTGCAACGGCTCGCTGATGGTGGGCGACTGGTCCAAGCCGATCCGCTGCCACAACACGAGCGGCCACGGGGCGCAGACGCTGACCGAGGCGCTGATGAACTCCTGCAACGTGGCGATGATGCAGATCGCCGCCAAGACCGGGCTGGAGCGCTTTTATGAATTCACTAAGGCGTTCGGTATGCTCGACCCGACCGGCATCGACCTGCCGGGCGAGAGCGGCGGCCAGTTCCACGACCCGACCGTGTCCAGCCAGTGGAACGAGGTCTCGCTCGCGACCGCCTCGTTCGGCCAGCGCTTCACCGTCACGCCGCTGATGGAGCTCAACATGGTGTGCGCGATCGTGGACGATGGCAAGCTCAAGCGGCCGTATGTGGTCAAGGAGATCCTCAACAGCGATGGCTCGGTCAAATCGACCAACAAGACCGAGGTCATCCGGCAGGTGATCTCCGAGCAGACCTCGGCCTATATGCGGCAGGCGATGGAGGCCGTCGTGTCGGACGGCACGGGCAAAAACGCCTATGTGTCGGGCTACCGCATCGGCGGCAAGACGGCGACCTCGGAGATCCTGCCCGAAAAGGACGCGCAGGGCAAGACGCTCGACAACGAGGATCGCTACACCGCGTCCTTCATCGGCGTCGCGCCGATGGACGATCCGCAGATCGCGGTGCTGGTCGCGATCAACGACCTGCCCGAATCCTCGCCGCACGGCGGCGGCGCGACGGCCGCGCCGGTCGTGGCGCGGATCATGGAGGACGTGCTGCCGTATATCGGCGTGGCCGCGTCCTATTCCGAGGAGGAGAGCGACCGCCGCGAGGTGGCCGTGCCCGGCGTGCATGGCGCGACCGAGAGCCAAGCCGCCGCGACGCTCGAGCAGGCGGGCTTCGTCTACCGCGTGGTGGGCGAGGGCGATACCGTCACCGATCAGGTGCCGGCCAGTGGGATGCGGATCCCGCTGGGCAGCAGCGTGATCCTGTACATGGGCGAAAACAAGCCCACCGAGCAGATCGAGGTGCCCGATCTGTCCGGCATGACGCCGGACGAGTGCCGCTACCTGCTCGAGGACTATGGTCTGTATCTGCGACAAAAGGGCGTAGCCTCCTCGCAGGTGACAGGGAATACCAGAGCGACCAATCAGAGCCCGGCAGTCGGGACGAAGGTGAGCGTCGGCTCGGTGGTGACGGTGCAGTTCTCGGACACCACGAGCGTTGCCGACCGATAGGAGGGGAAAAACATGAGATTACAGCGATTGCTGCAAGGGGTCGCGGTGCAGAGCAGCACCGTGGCCGACGATCTGGAGATCCGTGAGGTGCGCGAGGATTCGCGCGCCGTCGGCCCGGGCGATCTGTTCATCGCCGTGCGCGGCTACGAGACCGATGGCCATCGGTATATCGCGCAGGCGGTCGCGCAGGGCGCGGCGGCCGTGGTATGCGAACGAGCGCCGGAGGGCGTGCCCGCGGTGGTGGTGGAAAACAGCCGCCAGGCGCTGGCGGACATCGCCGCCAACCGCTTCGGCCATCCGGCCGATCAGATGGTCATGCTGGGCGTGACCGGCACCAACGGCAAGACGACCACGACCTATCTGGTCAAGCACATCTTGGAGGAGGCCGGGCACAAGGTCGGCCTGATCGGCACCAACCAGAACATGGTGGGCGACGAGGTGATCGAGACCGAGCGCACCACGCCGGGCGCGTATGCGCTGCAAGCGCTGTTCGCCAAGATCCGCGACGCGGGCTGCACGCACGTCATCATGGAGGTGTCGTCGCACTCGCTCGTGCTCGACCGCGTACGCGGCATCCGCTTCGCGGTGGGCGCGTTCACCAACCTGACGCAAGATCATCTGGATTTCCATAAGACGATGGAGGATTACCGCCGCGCTAAGGCCATGCTGTTCCAGATCAGCGACAAGGGCGTGATCGATCTGGACGATGACGCGGCGCAGGCCATGCTGGCAGATGCCGCCTGCCCCTGCTTGACCTTTTCGTGCGACAAGGACGCCGCCGACCTGACCGCCAAGAACATCGAGCTGCGTGCTGACGGCGTGCGCTTCGTTGCGGCGGCGCGGGGCGAGCTGGCGCGGGTGCTGCTGGCCATCCCCGGCCATTTCTCGGTCGAGAACGCGCTGACCGCGCTGGGCATCGCGCTCCAGCTCGGGATCCCGCTGGAGACGGCGGCGCGTGCGCTCGCGACGGCGTCCGGCGTCAAGGGCCGCGTCGAGGTCGTGCCGACCGATACCGACTATACCGTGCTGATCGACTATGCCCACTCGCCCGATGGGGTGGATAACGTGCTGCGCGCCGTGCGCGGCTTCGCCAAGGGGCGCGTGGTCGCGCTGTTCGGCTGCGGCGGCGACCGCGACCGCACCAAACGCCCCAAGATGGGCAAGATCGCGGCCGAGCTGGCCGACTTTTGCATCGTCACCAGCGACAATCCGCGCACTGAGGAGCCGCAGGCGATCATCGACGACATCCTCGTGGGGATGCAGGACAGCAAAACGCCCATGCAGGTGATCGTCGATCGGCCGACCGCGATCCATTGGGCGCTCGACCATGCGCAAAAGGACGATGTGATCGTGCTCATGGGCAAGGGACACGAGACCTATCAGGAGATCGATCACATCAAGCACCACATGGATGAGCGGGAGATCGTGGCGGACTACTTCGCGCAGCACAGATGAGATAAAGGCAGGGGAAACACGACATGGAAGGCTTTACACTGGAACAGGCCGCCGCATGGACAGGGGGGCGCGCCGTCGGCGCAGCCGGGCTGACGGCCGTCACGACCGACTCGCGACAGATCCCGGCGCAGGCGCTGTTCCTGCCCATCCGGGGCGAGCGTTTCGACGCGCATGACTTCATCGGGCAGGCGGTCGAGGGCGGCGCGGCGGCGGTCGTGTCCCATCGGCCGCAGGAGCAGTATCCCGTGCCCACGCTGTACGTCGAGGACACCGCGCAGGCGCTGCTCGATCTGGCGGGCGGCTACCGGCGGCTGTGCGGCGGCAAGGTAGTCGGCGTGACCGGCTCGGTCGGCAAGACCACCACCAAAGAACTGCTGTATGCGGTCGCCGCGCAGGGCTTCGCGGCGCAAAAGACCGAGGGCAACCTGAACAACGAGATCGGCCTGCCGCTGACGCTGCTGCGCATGACGCGGGCGACCGAGGTCATGGTCGCCGAGATGGGCATGAACCACTTCGGCGAGATCGCCCGCATGACCGCGGCCGCGCAGCCCGACATCGCGGTGATCACCAACATCGGCACCGCGCACATCGAGTTCCTCGGCTCGCGGGAGGGCATCTGCAAGGCCAAGCTCGAGATCCTCGCGGGCTTGCGGCCGGACGGCTGGGCGGTGCTGTGCGGCGACGAGCCGCTCTTGTGGGAAAAACGCGCCCAGCTCGGCTGCCGCGTGGCCACCTATGGGATCGAAAACCCGGCCTGCGACCTGACGGCGCACTTGCATCAGGACGGCAGTTTTGATATAGTAAATAACAGCTTGCCGACGGCGGCGCTGCCGGTCGGCGGACGCTTCCGGGCGAAGCTCCGGCTGCCGGGCGCGCACAATGTGTGCAACGCGCTGGCGGCGGCGGCAGTCGGCCTGCTGCTGGGCGAAACGCCCGCGCAGATCGCGGCCGGGCTGGCGGCCTATACGGCGAGCGGCCTGCGCCAGCATATCTATGAGCAGGACGGCTACCACATCTTCGCGGACTGCTACAATGCCAGTCCGGACGCGATGGAGGCCACCTTGGCCGTGCTCGGTGCGATGCCGTGCACCGGCCGACGGCTGGCCGTGCTCGGCTCGATGCTCGAGCTGGGCGATTACGCGGCGGAGGGACACCGACGCGCCGGTCGCGCGGCGGCGCAGCACGCCGATGCGCTCTATGCCTATGGGCCGGATGCGGCCGCGATGGTGACGGGCGCGCAGGAAAACGGGCTCGATCAGGCGTATGCGTTCGCCGATCAGGCCGCGCTCATCGCCGCGCTGCGGCGGGATGCCAAACGAGGCGACGCGCTGCTGTTCAAGGGCAGCCGCGGGATGCACATGGAGCGTGTGCTCGCCGGGGCGTTAGGGGAGGACGTACAAGAATGACACCGATCAATATCCGCACCGCGCTACTGATTTGCGCGGTCGCATTCGGGATCACGGCGGCGATCGGCCCGGCGGTGATCCGTTATCTGCGCAAGATGAAATTCGGCCAGAAGATCTTGGAGATCGGGCCCAAATGGCATATGAACAAGCAGAACATCCCGACGATGGGCGGGTTCATGTTCATCATCGGCATCGCGGCGGCGGTGTGCGCGGGCGATCTGCTGCTCGCGATGCAAACGGGCGAGGTGGCGGTCACGTCGCTGGCCGTGCTCGGGCTGGCGGTGGCCTATGGCGCGGTCGGTCTGGTGGACGACTATGCCAAGATCCGCAAAAAGGAGAACGCCGGGCTGACGCCCCAGCAAAAGCTGGTGCTCCAGATCCTGGTGGCGGGGGCGTTCATCCTGGTGCTGTTCCTCAGCACCGATGGCAGCCCCAAGCTGTGGCTGCCGTTCACCGACATCGTGTTCGCGTGGCCGTGGCCGCTGTACATCATCTTCGCCGCGTTCGTGATCGTGGGCGCGGATAACGCGGTCAATCTGACCGACGGGATCGACGGTCTGGCGGCGGGCGTCACCCTGCCGGTCGCGGTGTTTTTCACCTTCGTTGGCATCGCGCAGCAGGATGCGGGCGTCATGACGTTCGCGGCCGCGCTCGCGGGCGGTCTGGCGGGTTTCCTGCTTTATAATTTCAATCCCGCCAAGGTGTTCATGGGCGATACCGGCTCGCTGTTCCTCGGCGGGGCGGTGGCCGGGCTGGCGTTCGCGTGCGATATGCCGCTGATCCTGCTGCTGGTCGGGCTGGTGTATATCATCGAGACGCTGTCCGTCATCCTGCAAGTGACCTATTTCAAGGCCAGCGGCGGCAAGCGCCTGTTCAAGATGGCGCCGATCCATCACCATTTCGAGATGTGCGGCTGGGGCGAGAAAAAGATCGTGCTGGTCTTTTCCGGGCTGACCGCGCTGCTCTGCCTGCTGGCGTATTTCGTGGCGCTGGCGCCGATCCTGTGATCATGATGACGATCCTTTGGAGGTATGCCCATGCCATCGAGTGCTAGACAGACGCGCCAGACGCGGCGCACGCCCCAGCGGCGGCCTGCATCCACGTCCCAGCGGCGTGCTGCGCCC
>JAUNJI010000055.1 GCA_030533295.1 Eubacteriales bacterium | reverse complement strand
GGGCGTGGGCGCGGGTTCAGGTGCGGGCGCAGGCGCCGGTGTCGGCGTGGGCGCGGGTGTCGCGGGCGTGTCCACCGGCGCACCGGCCGCAGGCGGTGTCTCCGGCGCGGCCTGATCGCCCTGCGCCGGGTCATCGACCGGCGGCGTGTCCACCGGGTCGTCGGGCGCGGGCTGCGGCGGCGCGACCTCGACCTTGCTCTCGTCCTGTTCGTCTGCTGCGTCCGGCGCGGTCTGACCGCCGCACGCCGTCAGGCTGCTGCACAGCGCACACGCCAGCAGCAACGCGATCCATCGTTTTCTCATGCTGTTATCCTCCTTCTGTATCGCGATCTGCTGCGCCCAGCGCGGGCGGATGGGCGAGCAGCTCGGCCAAATCGCGTTCGACGATCTCGACGATCACCGTATCGCCCGCCTGCACCTGCTCCAGCGGATAGGGCAGCTGCCGGGTGATGACCGCCTCGCGGAAATCCGCCGCCAAAAACGGGTGCAGCGCGTTGCCGAACGAATCCCGGCACAGCAGCAGCCGCCCATTGGGCGCGGTCGGGCTGGTCGTCTCGATCAAAATATCCTGCGCGGTGCGCGGCGGCGCGACATACGAAAAATCGAGGTCGTACTGCTGCTGCACGTCGCGCGCTCGCCCCTTGGGATAGAGCATCTCGTACAGATCGCCGCGATGGGTGCGCGCGGTCGTATAGGGCGCATCCGCGAAGGCGGTGTGCGGCAGATCGAGCGCGTCCATCAGCCAGTCGTGCACCAAAGCCGCGCCGCGCTCCGTCCAGTGCGAGTCGGTCGGGTAGTACAGCACCTCCTGCTGCGCGGCGAAGGCCGCGAACAGATCGACATAGTGCACACCATACTGCGCGAGCAGCGGCGTGAGGCGCTGGGCGTTGCTCTCGCCCGCCCCGCGCAGGTAGCGGGCGGGCATCTGCGCCGGGTAGAGCGAGTTTTTGTTGGGCGCGATGGTGAACACGAACCGCGCTCCGCGTGCCGCGCAATATGCCTGCATCTGCGCGACGGTCTGCGCGATGGTGTGCAGCTCGTCGTCCGAGAGCGTCGCGCGGCGCTGGTAGTCGTCCAGCGTGCGGGCATAGTACAGCCAGCCCTGCTCGCCGACGATCACATCCTCGATCGGGGCGCTCGCCAGCAGCCCGGCGTGCAGCCATGCGTTCGCCGTCACCAGCTCCTGTCGGAAGGCGAAGTGATCGGCCAGATAGGCCGTCACCTGATCGAGCACGGCGGCGTTCCACCGGCCATCGGCCAGACGCAGCTGCGGCACGGGCGACAGATGTTCGTTCGCCGCGGGCTGGGTCGGCGGCAGCACCAGCATCCCCACCGACGGGATCAGGCAGAGCAGCAAAAAGGCCGCTGTGAAGATCTTGTATCGCATACCGCCCTCCTCAGAACTGGAAGTAGATGAACGGGTCGAACGTGCCCGCGGACAGGTGCAGGATGCACAGCACGAGCAGCGCCAGCGCCCCGGCGAAGGTCACGCTCTCCCGCTTGGGACAGAGCCGTTTGGCCACCGGTGCACAGAGCAAAACCGCGAAAAACAGCGAAAGTATGAACACAGGCGTCAATAATGAACACACGGTCTCCATTCCTGCCCAGCCCGCGCCCGCCCCGGTGAGCATGGCCGCGAGCAGCGCGGCCGCCTGCTCGAGCGAGTCCGCGCGGAACAGCACGAAGCCCAGCACGACCACCAGCAGGGTGTAGATCCGGCCGAGCGCCTTGCCGCGCAGCCGCTCGACCGGCACTGCGCCGCAGCCCTCCAGCACGGAGAACAGGCCGTGCCACAGCCCCCAGAGCACGAACGTCCAACTTGCACCGTGCCACAGCCCGGTGACGAAAAACACGATCAGGCGGTTGCGCCACGTGCGCCACCGTCCTCTGCGGTCGCCGCCCAGCGGGATATAAAGGTAATCCCGGAACCACGTGGACAGCGAGATGTGCCAGCGCCGCCAAAACGCCTTGATCGTCGTGGCCGTATAGGGGTAGTCGAAATTTTCCTGGAAATGAAAGCCGAACATCCGCCCCAGCCCGATCGCCATATCGCTGTACCCGGAAAAATCAAAGTAGATCTGCAAGGTATAGCTGATCGCGCCCGCCCATGCGGCCAGCATCCCGACCCCGCCGACGGGCAGCGCGAACACGGCATCCGCCATGCGCCCCATCGTGTTGGCCAGCAGCAGCTTTTTGGACAGGCCGCAGATGAAGCGGCGGATGCCCAGCGCCGTGTCGCGCGGGGTGGTGCAGCGCGCGTCGAGCTCGCGCTCGATGTCGCGATATTTGACGATCGGACCGGCGATAAGTTGGGGAAAAAACGCGATATAGAGCAATACCTTACCAAAAGAGCGAGAAACGACCGTATGGTCGCGATACACGTCGATCACATAGGACAGCCCCTGAAAGGTGAAGAACGAGATGCCGATCGGCAGCACGATGCCGGGCAGCGGCAGCGACCACCCGAACAGGCGATCGACCGTGCCGATGGCGAAGTCGGCGTATTTGAACACGGCGAGCGTGCCGATCCCACCGGCCACGGCCAGCCCCACGCCCAGCCGGGGATAGCGGCCGGCCGCCAGCAGGCCGCAGAGGTAGTTGAGCCCGACGCTCGCCAGCAGCAGCGGCAGATAAGTCAGCTGACCGAAGCTGTAAAAGACCAGACTGGCCACCAGCAGCAGCGCGTTCTTGCTGCGCACATGCGGCAACAGCCGGTCGAGCATGAGCACGACCGGCTGCAGTACGAACAAAAAGACAGCCGAACTGAAAACCATGTGATCCTTCCCTTTTGTCGCGGCTCACGCCTGCGGCGCGTCCGCCTTGCTCTCGCGCACACGGTTGGCGATCGCGATACCGCCGCTGACCAGCAGCAGCGCCGCCATGTTGCGCAGGGTGAAGATGTTCTCCCGGAGCAGCAGCGCGGAGAAGATCGCGCCGAACAGCGGGATCGAGAAGCCGAAGATGCTGACCCGGCCGACCGGGAACTTGCCGAGCAGCGCCGTCCAGATCGTGAACGCCGCAGCGGACAGCACGATCATGTAGCCCAGCAGCAGCACGCCCAGCGGCACGACCGCGCCGAGCTGGCCGCCGCCCACCATGCCGACCGCGCCCAAAAACAGACCGCCCAGCAGCAGCTGCCAGCCGGTGAGCAGCATGGGATCGCGCCCCGGCGTGTAGATGCGCGAGACGAGCGCGCCCGCACCGGCCGACATGGCCGACAGCAGCACCATCAGATCGCCGCGCACATTGAACCCGTTCAAGCCGCCCAGACCGAGCACGAGCACGCCTGCGAAGCCGCACACACAGCCGATCACCTTTTGCCGGTTCAGCTTGTCGTTCTTGAGGAAGATGTGCGCGAAGATCAGCGCGAAAAAGGTCTGTGTGCCCGAGAGCACCGCGCCCTTCGTGCCGGTCGTGGCCGACAGGCCGATGTAGTAAAAGACGTACTGGATCATGCTCTGGAACAGGCTGATCATAAAGATCGGCTTCCATTCGCTGCGCACCGGGCAGATGCGGTTGCCCTTGATCTTGGCGACGATCAGCACCAGCACGCCCGCCAGCGCGAACCGCCAGCCCGCGAACAACAGCTGGGAGAACGTCTCCCCTGCCGGGATCTGAAACAGCTCATAGCCCTTTTTGATGCAGGGCGCGGCGCTGCCCCATAGCGCGGTGCACAACAGCGCCGGCATATATAACTGACGCACCCGATCCCATTTTCGTTCCATTTCTTTGCCTCCATTTTTTATTTTTTCTACCATCTAGTATAGCATTTTTTTGCCCTTCCCCGCAACTGAGACGTTCGATCGGACCGCCCCTGTGCGACCGTGGGACGATCGACCCGGGCGATGGGCACAGCAAAAGACCTTCCGGAAGGCTCCGGAAGGTCTTTCCCGTCCTATGTTCGTTCGTTTTTTGTATCCTGATCCCCGCAGGCGACCGCGCGCCCGGCGGCGATCGACATCACTTGGCCGCTCGACGCGCCTGCCGGAACTTCGACTCGACTCGCCCTGCGTCCAGCTCCAGCATCCGCGCTACGATCAAGCTATCGAATAGACCCTTTTTCATGGTGTGCCACGCTCCTTTTGTGATGATCGGTGGTTCGGTGGTATCGAGATCGGCTTTCCGATCTCTAGCCCTATCATACACGGCGCACGGCCAGAAAGCAAGGGCAGGATCTATCAATCTTTCACGATCTAAGAGCTTTTATTTTGTGCGATCTGACCGATCAAATCATGCGATATGCACGATCTTGTCCACTTTTGATCGTGCGATCTTCACGAAATCACGCCATAGTCCCGCGCCAGCTGCTCGAACAGCGGCAGCGCCCGGCGGATCGTATCCGTCGCCACGCAATACGAGATCCGCATATGGCCGGGCATCCTGAAATCCGCCCCTGGCACGACCAGCAGATCGTATCCCTTGGCGCGGGCGCAGAACGCGCGGTCGTCCGCCTCGAGCGTCTGCGGGAACAGGTAAAACGCGCCCTGCGGCTTGACGCAGCGATACCCCATCGCGGTCAGACCGTCATAGAGCAGGTCGCGGTTGGCCTGATAGGCCGCGACATCGCCGCTCACCCCGACGCACCGCGCCGCCACGCGCTGGAACAGGCTGGGCGCACACACATAGCCCAGCGCACGCCCGGCGCCGCACACCGCAGCATAGAGCGCGGCGCTGTCCGCCGCCTGCGGCGGCACCAGCACGTACCCGATGCGCTCGCCCGGCAGCGAGAGCGACTTGGAATAGGAATAGCACACCACGGTATCCGCATATCGGCACGGCAGGAAGGGCACCTGCGCCCCCTCATACACGATCTCGCGGTAGGGTTCGTCCGAGATGAGGTAGATCGGGTGGCCGTATGCCTGCGCCCGCTCGCGCAGCAGCGCGGTCAGGCGGTCGAGCGTCTGCTCGCTGTACACCACGCCCGACGGGTTGTTGGGCGAGTTGACCACGACCGCCTTGGTGCGCTCGTTGAGCGCCTGCGCGAGCGCGTCGAAGTCGATCTGCAGATCGGCGGCCGAAGGCGGCACGACCACGCATTTGGCGCCCGCGCCGCTCTCGATGAACATCTTATATTCCGGGAAATACGGCGCGAACACGATGAACTCATCCCCCGGGCAGGCCAGCGCGTTGAACGCGCAGGACAGCGCCGCCGCCGCGCCCGCCGTCAGGTACAGGCTGTCGCCGGTGTAGTCCGTGCCGAAGCGGGCATTGAGATCGGCGGCCAGCGCCTGTCGCACGTCTGCCGCGCCCTGCGCGGAGGTGTAGCCATGCAGCGCGACCGGGTCGCCCGCGGCCTCCTGCATGATCGCCTGCCGCACCGCGTCCGGCGCGGGCACGCTCGGGTTTCCGAGCGAAAAATCGAACACGTTTTCGCGTCCCACGACCGCCGCGCGGCTGTTGCCGTATTCAAAAAGCTCGCGGATGGTAGAGCGGCTGCTCCCCAGCGCGGCCATCTGCTGATTGACCATGATCGAACGCCCCTTTCCGTTTCAGCATGATTATAGCACGATCGCCCGGCCGTTTCAACTGTGCCCGGCAGCACTTCCGGGCTGCGACGGCGCATCCTCGTCCTGCTGGCCGGTCTTTTTCCGGCGACGCACCGCGTCGGTCAGCAGATATTCGATCTGCCCGTTGACCGACCGAAATTCCTCCTCCGCCCAGCGGGCGATCTCCGCGTACAGCGACGCGGACAGCCGTAGCGGTACCTGCTTTTTCGCTTTTTCCTTGTCCGCCACGTGTGACACCTCCCGTATCTTCGCGATCTTCGCGATCCTGATGGCTGTGATCGGCGCTCCTGCCCGTCAGCACGTTAGCGCCGCATCCGTTTCCGCACCGCGGCGGCGAAATACGCCCAATAGCCCCAGCACAGCAGCGCGATCGCCAGACACAGCAGCCGCACCGCGAGCCCTTCATGCAGACAGACCGCGCAGAACAGCATGACGCCGCCCGCACACAGCAGGACCGCGCTCACCAGCACCGCCAGCGCGATGCCCAGCGGCTTGGGCACGCGCGGGGCACGCGCCCCGTGCGCTGCGCCGCACAGCAACACATCGAACAGGTCGAGCAACAGCTCGGTCATCCGTGCACCTCCTTTCGCGGCCTCAATAGATCGAGCCCGAATTGACGATCGGCTGGGCGTCCTTGCCCGCGCACAGCACGACCATCAGGTTGGACACCATCTGCGCCTTGCGCTCGTCGTCCAGCTCGACCACCTGCTTGTCGCTCAGCGCGTCGAGCGCCATCTCGACCATGCCGACCGCGCCCTCGACGATCAGCTTGCGCGCGTCCACCACCGCGCTGGCCTGCTGGCGTTGCAGCATGGCCGCCGCGATCTCGGGCGCATAAGCGAGGTTGGTGATCCGGGCTTCCTCGATCTTCAGACCGGCACATTCGACGCGCTTTTGGATCTCCTCGGCCAGCACGTCCGCGATCTCCTGCGACGAGCCGCGCAGGCTCTTTTCCTCGCCGCCCTCCGCGATGTCATACGGATACAGCCGCACGATGTTGCGCAGCGCGGCATCCGACTGGATAGACAGGAACTCCATGTAGTTATCGACCGCGAACACCGCCTTCGCCGTGTCCTCGATGTGCCAGATCACCGCGATCCCGATGATGATCGGGTTGCCGAGCAGGTCGTTGATCTTTTGCCGCTCGTTATTGAGCGTCATGGTCTTGAGCGACAGCTTGCCGCTGACCGCGACGTGACGGACCTTGGCAGGCGGCGCATTTTCTCCATCCTCGGCTATCGAGGCCAGCATAGCCTCTGCGCTCTGCTCCGCCGGACGCGCTGAGCTGCAAAACGGGTTGACGAAAAAGATGCCCTCGCCCCGGAGCGTGCCGATGTACTTGCCGAACAGCGTCAGCACCCGCGCCTCATTCGGCCCGAGCACCTTGATGCCCCCGAGCAGCAGCGAAAACGGCAGCAGCAGATAGAGGATGCCGAGGATGATGAACGCGGTCCTGTGGTCGCAGATGCCGTAAATGATGCCCGCGACCGCCAGCACCGCCAGCGCGATATTGCCCATCAGAATGGGCAGGCCGTTGGCCGCGCGGAGCCGTTTCTCCTGATAGCCGGTGTTTCTCTCGTTCATGGGAGTCCCTTCTTTCTGATATGATTTTGATATTATAATCATATACCGATCGACTGCCCTTGTCAAGCCCCGCCCATCTGCGCCGACGCAAAACGCCCTCCCCGCAGGGAGGGCGTTTTGCGTTTTAAGGGACGAAACCGGGCGATCAGCCGTCCAGCGGCGTCCGAAAGACGGCCGGCAGGTGCAAGTCGTGCCGAGGGAGCGCGTCCCACGAAAAGCCGGCGATCAGCTCATGCGCCGCGACCGGCTCGGGGCGGTCGATCAGACCGGCGGCGCAGGCCAGCGCCCCGATCACCTGCGCAGGCGTGAAACGCGCCCGCAGCAGGCCGAGGTCGAGATCCTCGTCCCGCTTGGACAGGCGGCGGCCATCATGGTCGCACAGCAGCGGGATGTGCGCGAAGGCGGGCGGCGCAAAGCCGAACAGCCGGTGCAGCCAGATCTGGCGCGGCGTGCTGGCGATCAGGTCGTCGCCGCGCACGACCTCGGTCACGCCGGAGAGCGCGTCGTCCACCACCACCGCCAGCTGATAGGCGTATACCCCATCCGACCGGCGGATGATGAAATCCCCGCAGGTCTGCGCCAGATCTTCGGTATACGCGCCCCGCACCGCATCGACGAAGCCGATCTGCGCCGCAGGCACGCGCACGCGGGTGGCCGGGGCGCGGCTGCGCCGCTTTTCCGCGACCTGCGCCGGGGTCAGGTCGCGGCAGGTGCCCGCGTACACCACGCGCCCATCCGACAGATGGGGCGCACTGGCCGCGTGCAGCGCCGCCCGAGAACAAAAACAGGGATAGAGCAGCCCCTGCCCGCGCAAGATCGCCTCATACTGCGCGTAGACCGCCGCGCGTTCGGATTGGTACCACACCTCGCCATCCCAGTCCAGCCCCAGCCAGCGCAGGTCGTCGAGGATGAGATCGGCGTAGCTGCGCGGACAGCGCATCGCGTCCAGATCCTCGATCCGCAGCAGATAGCGCCCGTTTTGCCGCCGTGCGCTCAGCCACGCCAGCAACGCGCACAGCACGTTACCGAGGTGCATCCGCCCGCTCGGGCTGGGCGCGAATCGTCCGATGGTCTGCATGGTCATCCTCCTTTTCTTCCCTCTATCTTACCACGACCGAGGCGCGGGATGCAACTGTCGCGCGTGATCGGCCATCACGCTGGTCTTGGGGCGCGTCGTTGTGCTATAATAACAGCAAGAGGTGAGGATATGAACGCAAGACCGATCAAGACCCTGCTGCTGGCGCTGCTCTGTCTGGGCGGCGTGGCCGCCTGCGGGCGCACGACCGCCCCTGCCCCGCCGGACGCCCCGCCGCCGTCCGCCGTCGAGGAGGAAGAACGCCTGCCCGATGCCGTGCCCACGCCCACCGAGATCGCCACGCGCATCGTCGATGCGCTGCCGCTCGACGCGCAGGTGGGACAGCTCTTTTTCGTGCGCTGCCCGGAGCACGACGCGGCGGCGCTCGCCGCGCAATACCCGATCGGCGGCTATCTGCTGTTCGGGCGCGACTTCGCCGGGCAGACGGCGGACAGCGTGCAGCGCACGATCGCATCCTATCAGGATGCGGCCGCCACGCCGCTGCTGATCGGCGTGGACGAGGAAGGCGGCACAGTCGTGCGCGTCAGCGCCGAGCCCGCGCTGCGCCAAACGCGCTTTCGTGCGCCGCAGGCGCTGTACCGCGAGGGCGGCCTCGACCTGATCGAGCGCGACACCGCCGAAAAGGACGCGCTGCTCGCCTCGCTCGGGATCAACGTCGATCTCGCGCCGGTGTGCGACGTGTCCACCGACCCCGCCGACTTCATCTACGCCCGTTCGCTCGGGCAGGACGCCGCCACCACCGCGCAGTATGTCCGCACCGTGGTCGCGCAGATGGCGGCGGACGGCATGGGCATGGTGCTCAAGCACTTCCCCGGCTACGGCGACAACGCGGACACGCACACCGGCATCGCGATCGACGAGCGCCCGCTCGACGTGTTCCGCACCAGCGATCTGCTGCCCTTCGCGGCGGGGATCGAGGCCGGGGCGCAGGCCATCTTGGTCAGCCACAACGTCGTCACCTGCATGGACGACGCGCTGCCCGCGTCGCTCTCGCCCGCTGTGCACCGGCTGCTGCGCGACGAGATGGGCTTCGACGGCGTGATCGTGACCGACGACCTCGCCATGCAGGCGATCACCGACTACACCGGCGGCGCGGATGCCGCCGTGCGTGCCGTGCAGGCCGGCAACGACCTGCTGATCTGCTCGGACTTCCCCGCCCAGTACGACGCGGTGCGCGCGGCCGTGCGGGACGGCACGATCAGCCCCGACCGCATCCGCGCAGCGGCCGTGCGGGTCATCCGGTGGAAGCTGGCGCTCGGGCTGTTCGAGGACGCGGCCTGATCGGCTCTTGACAGCGCGGCTCGTCGCCGCTATGCTGATAGATAGGACACAGAAAGGTGGGCTTTTGCCATGTCGGACATCAAACACAGCTTTGCCGAGCTGATCGGCGGCACGCCGCTGTATGAAGCGGCACATTTCGCACGCAAGGTCGGCGCGAACGCGCAGATCTTGGCCAAACTCGAATATTTCAACCCGGCTGGCTCGGTCAAGGATCGGGTCGCCAACGCCATGATCGACGACGCCGAGGCACGCGGCCTGCTGCGCCCCGGCGCGACCATCATCGAGCCGACCAGCGGCAACACCGGCATCGGACTGGCCGCCGTCGCCGCCGCACGCGGCTACCGCATCATCCTGACCATGCCCGAGACGATGAGCGTCGAGCGGCGCAGTATGCTCAAAGCCTATGGCGCGGAGCTGGTGCTCACCCCGGGCGAGCAGGGCATGGCCGGGGCGATCGCCCGCGCGGACGCACTCGCACAGCAGATCGAAAACAGCTTCGTGCCCGGCCAATTCGTCAATCCGGCCAACGCAGCCGCGCACTATGCCACGACCGGCCCCGAGATCTGGGCGCAGACCGATGGCAAAGTCGATCTGTTCGTCGCGGGCGTGGGCACGGGCGGCACGCTCACCGGCGTCGGCCGCTATCTGAAGGAGCGCGACCCCAAGATCCGGGTGGTCGCGGTCGAGCCGGACGAATCGCCCGTGCTCTCGACCGGCGTGGGCGGCGCACACGCGATCCAAGGCATCGGCGCGGGCTTCGTGCCCGCGGTGCTGGATACCGGCGTGTACGACGAGGTGATCCGCGTCAAGGGCGCGGTGTCCTTCACGACGGCGCGCACCTTCACCCACAGCGAGGGTCTGTTCGTCGGCATCTCGTCCGGCGCGGCGCTGTGGGCTGCCGTGCAGCTCGCCCAGCGCCCCGAAAACGCGGGCAAGACCATCGTCGCCCTGCTGCCCGACACCGGCGACCGCTATCTGTCCACCCCGCTCGTGCAGGACTGAGCCGCATCCCCCCAAAAAACGCCGCCCGACCGCGATACTGCGGTCGGGCGGCGTTTTGCGCTGCCGAAAGGGGAAAAGTGGGCGCTCAATGCGCCTCGATCCACGTCAGCAGCTCGCTCAACGGGATCGGATGGCTGTAATAATAGCCTTGGAAGGCATCCACGCCCAGACTGCGCAGCAGCTCGGTCTGCGCCTCGGTCTCGACGAACTCCGCGACGGTCGTAAAGTGCAGCAGCTGCCCCAGATAGACGATCGAGCGCAGGATGTCCTGATGGCGCGCGTTCTCGACCACGTCGCGCGTGATGCCGCCATCGAGCTTGACGATGGTGAAGTCGTTGCCTTGCAGATAGTGCAGCGAGGTATGCCCCATGCCGAAATCGTCGATCAGAAAACGGTGTCCCTTGGCACGCAGGCGCTCGACGCGCTCGGCCACCTCATCCGAGGAGAACAGCGCGTCCTGCTCGGTGATCTCCAGCCACAGCCGTTCGCGGTGGATGCCGTGCCGCTCGACCGCCTCATCCAAGATCGTCTCGAACGATGCGCTGCGCAGCGCGGTGTTGGTGATGTTGACCGAGATCTCGCAGGTGCGGTCGATCGTGCGCTCGACCTGCGCGAGGGCGGCGGCCGCTTGGTCGAAGATCAGCCGGTCGAGCGCCTCCAGCATATCGCTCTCCCGCGCCAGCCGAATGATGAGCGGCGGATACACATAGCCCACCACGGGATGCTCCCACCGCAGCAGCGCCTCTGCGCCCAGACAGCGCCCGTCGCGATCGACCTGCGGCTGATAGAGCAGATAGAGCTCTCGCCGCTCGATCGCCGCGCGCAGATCGTTGGCCAGCGTGCGTGCGACCGAGCCCATGTTGCCCTCCCGCCGGAGCAGCGAGGTCGTGACGACCGTCTCCTCCTCCTCGCGGAGCAGATCGACCAGCGTCCCCAACCGGCGGCGCATGGTCTGGTCGTTATAGCGCTCGAACATACGGATGAAGGGCAGATACAAGCACATATCCATGACCACGAGGGCGAGCTGGAAAAAGCCGCCCGCCAACGAGCCGGTGGCCTGCCAGCCGCCGAGGAACACGGGCGTCGTCCACTCCACCTGATTGACCACGATGGGCACCAGCCCGGCATAGGTCGCGCCATAGGCCACCAGCATATTCAGGATCGGCGACAGCACGAAGGGCACGAAGAAGATCGGGTTGAAGATCACCGGCAGGCCGAACACGATCACCTCGCTGATGTTGAACAGCACACCGGGCAGCGCCAGACCGGCGACGTTCTTCATGCCCCGCTTGCGGGAAAAGAGCAGGATCGCCAGCACCAGCGCCAGCGACGCGCCGCAGCCGCCCATGATCGTGAACACGTCCTGAAAGGACTTGCTGTAAATGGTCACGCCATCGACCGCGGTATAGTGGCTCTGCACCACCGGGTCGATCACGTTGCTGCCGTGGATGCCGAAGAACCACATCAGGTGGACGGACAGCAAGATCGAGATCCCGGTCGGCAGGCTGCCGCTGATGTGCTGGAACACGTTCTCCATCAGCACGATCAGCCCGTCTTGCAG
The DNA here is from genome assembly GCA_030533295.1 of Eubacteriales bacterium. Lineage (GTDB taxonomy): Bacteria > Bacillota > Clostridia > Oscillospirales > Butyricicoccaceae > Agathobaculum. The sequence goes on along the minus strand of JAUNJI010000055.1, from coordinate 793 downwards.
GCTCTCCACGCCGAAGATCTGCTGGAACAGCTGATCGCAGACCGCGAACACGCACACCACCGCGGTGGCGGGCAGGATGCTCTGCACCGCGAGCGCGTACAGCCCGCCCATATCGGTGTCCGACCGGTGCAGCTTGCGAAGCAGCCTGCTGTCGCGCACCTTATAGTACAGCCAGCCGGTGGTCAGGGCGATCAGCAGCGCCATGAAGGTGTTGGTCGTGCCCAGATCGCTGACCGAGAAATCCTCGAACTGGATGCCGACATAACCCATCAGCGAGATCAGCGTCAGCGTGGCCAAAATGAAGCCATCGTTGATGATCGCCCGCCCGGTGCGGTCGGCCGGCTTGCTGACGACCGCATAGCTGACGCTCGTCGTGACCGCCAAGATCACCGAGAAGATCTGGAAGGTGCCGCCATAGATAAAATCCAGCAGCTCGACCAGTCGCCCATCGAACAGCGTGGTGAGCATCGCCTGATAGGACGCGATCGGCAAACTTTTGAGCATCAAGGCGAACGAGCCCAGCGCGATCGCCGGGATCATCATCGTCAGTCCCTGCCGGATCGCGAGGAACGCCTTTTGGCTCTCGAAAAACGTGGTCAGCCGCAACAGCGCTCCACTATCCCATATTTTCATCTTGCTCTCCCCCTTTGAACCGGCGCACCGGGAAAGGCCGGATAGGCGCGCACCGTGATCGGATCGTGTTCCCGCCCCCGCAGCGGGTATCTATGTGGATGTTTAGGACTCTGTTGACGGTTCGCTGCCGTCGCCTGCGCCGCTGTCGCCGCTGTCGCCG
>JAUNJI010000054.1 GCA_030533295.1 Eubacteriales bacterium | reverse complement strand
ACGGACAAGACGGAGGGGTTTTACTGGGAAAACCTGATCGCCGGGGCGCAGCTGCACGACTGCGGCGATGTCCCCGGTACACCGTATGCCCTGCTGCGGGATGTCCCCTCGAACAGCAGCTACCGCTGTATGCTGACCTTTGCAGATAACTACATCTACTTCCGCGACCATACGGTGTTTCAGGCGCTCGATGAGATCAACTATATGTTCACCGTCTACCGGCGCTGGGAGCAGGCGCTCAAGCAGCTCAATCTGGTCTACTGCGACCTGTCCGCCCTGCTCGACCTCAGCTATGAGATCATCCCCTGTCCGCTGGCTGTGTACCAAAATGGCGAGCGGCTGGCCGCCTCGTCCCGCTATCAGGCCGCGATCGATGACTTCGAGCGCGGCCTGCGCGACGGGCTGATGCAGACCCCCTACCCTGCGATCCGTCTGGGACGCGAGGAAGATCCTCTGCCCGCGGACGGACGACCCATCCTGATCCACTCATCGCTGCACGGCGGCAAGCAGGTCATCCTCGGCACGATCCGGCTGTCCGAGCAGCCGATCCGCTTTCTGGCGCTGTCCAACGGGAGCCCGATTTCGATCGGCGATGTCCATTTCGCCCACATCCTGATGCAAGCCCTGCTCTGCAACCTCAGCCTGTGGAAACAGCGGATCATCTCCAAGGAGACCTCGTTCTTCGTCGCGCTCTTGCGGGACGAGCCCCCGCAGATACGTGCGGAGGAGCTCTTGCAGCGTCTGCGCTGGAAGGCCGATCACCGTTTCACGGTGTTCTGGCTGGAGCGGCGGGACGGCGGTGATTCGATCCTGCTCGACCGCCTGTTCGCCGACCTGCGCAGGCAGTTCCCCGCAGCGTTCGTGCTGGCCTATCGCGATGCCATCCTGCTGATCTGCGACCTCGATCGGATGGAACACACACCGACCGAGAGCGACTTCGCGCCGCTGCGCACGCAGTTCGTGATCGGGCAGAGCAACATCAGCGGGGACTTCGCGCTGATCGCCCAGCTGATGCAGCAGGCGCGCTCGACCATGCAGCAGGCGCGGCAGCAAAACGGCTTTTTCCTCGCGGCAGAGCGCATCATGCTCGACCATATGCACCAGGTGTTCCGTCAGGACGCCATGCTGTGCTCGCTCGTGCATCCGGCCGTGCGCGCCCTGATGGAGCAGGATGCCGCACAGCACACCCAGCTCCTGCACACGCTGCACGTCTTTCTGTTCTACGGCGGCAACTGCAACGCGGCGGCCAAGGCGCTGCGGCTGCACCGCAACTCTCTGGTCAACCGCTTGGAGCACATCAGCGCGCTCACGCACATCGATCTCGACGACATCCTCGAGCGGGAGACCCTGCTGCTGTCGCTCTTCATCGCCGATCCGCTTTTGTCGGAGAAAACAGCGATCCCGTCCCACCCTTCGGGGTGAGACGGGATCGTTTTCATATCCGGCTGTCCGGGCGCAGCCGCTGCCGCACGGCAGCGACCAACGCCGCACGATCCGGTGCTCCCTCATACAGCGATAGCTGCGCGCTGTGCAGGCAGGGACGCACCGCGTCATAGACCGCGCGCGTCAGTGCGAGCATCCGCGGCGTGATCTGCTCATAGCTCTCCAGCGTGCGGGTATCGATCGGCGAAAGGCAGGTCACCTCGAGCACCGCCGTGCTCACCCCACAGACCACCAGCTCACGCGAGGCCGCGAACGCCGCATCGACCGTGTCCGCATCGGCCAGCAGCGCGATATCCACGCCCTTGTTCCGCACGCGGATGGTGCCTTCAAAAGGTAATGACTGCAACATATCCCTCGCTCCTTATCAAAAGGGCTGCGCCGGCAGGACGCAGCCCTTTTTCGATGTTCTTTAGCCGATCTTCTCCACTGCCGCACGGATCATGTGCTTCATATTGACATATACCATTTCCTTGCGGTACTCTGCCGAAGCGCGCTGATCGGAGATCGGGGTGATGGACTGCTCCGCCATGCGAGCCGCCTCCTCGATGACCTCGTCGGTCAGCTGCTTGCCGACCAGATACTCCTCGACCGCGTGCACGCGGATCGGCTTGGGCGCGACCGCGCCCAGCGCGACGCGCGCCTTGCAGACCGTGCCGTCCTCGGCCAGACCGATGCGCACACCGACACCGACGATGGAAATATCGGTATCGCCGCGGATCGCGTGCTTGTGGTAGGCTGCCGCGCAGCGGTCGCCCTGCTCGGGCAGCGTGAAGCTGACCACGATCTCATCGGGCGCCAGCACGGTCTTGCCGGGGCCGACGAAGAACTCCTCGATCGGGATGTCGCGCTTGCCCTGCGGGCCGACGACGTTGACCACCGCGTCCGAGATCAACAGCGCCGGGGTCGTGTCCGCGCTGGGAGAGGCGTTGCAGTTGTTGCCGCCCATCGTGGCGCGGTTGCGGATCTGCGTGCTGGACACATGGCCCGCGCACTCCGCTACGATCTGCCACTGGCTCGCGCACAGCGCGGGATCGCGCGACAGGCTCATCAGATCGCGCGAGGCGCCGATCACGGCCTGCTGTGCGCCGATCTCCACCTTCTTCAGCTCCTCGATCGCAGAGATGTCCACGATCGTCTTGACCGCCAGCATATGCGCCTTGAGGCGGATGACGACATCCGTGCCGCCGGCTACGATCTTGCAGTCGCTGCCGTATTCCTGCACCAGCTCGATCGCCTCATCCAGCGTCTTGGGGCGATAATACTTTTCAAACTTCATTACCATCGTGTCTTCCCCCTTTACGCCTTGGCGTTGATCGTATCGCGAGCTGCTTCCACCGCTTCGATGATCTTCTTATAGCCGGTGCAGCGGCAGATATTGCCGTGCATCGCCTCGCGGATGTCGTCCTCGGTCGCGTTCGGGTTCTCATCCAGCAGCGCCTTGGCCGACAGGATCATGCCCGGCGTGCAGAAGCCGCACTGGATCGCGAAATGGTCGATGAACGCCTGTTGCAACGGGTGCAGGCCGTTCTCGCCCTCGAGACCCTCGATGGTAGTGACCTTGGTGCCCTCTGCCTGACCGATCAGGATCGAGCAGGATTTGACTGCCTTGCCGTCCATGATGACCGTGCAGACGCCACAGTTGGAATCGTCGCAGCCGTGCTTGACGCCGGTCAAGCCCAGATCCTCACGCAGTACCTCCAGCAGGGTGCGATTGGGCGCGACCAGCAACTCGACCGGACGCCCATTGACCTCAAACGATACCACGATCTTATTTTCTAAAACGCTCACTTTGCAGCCGCCTCCTTTGCCTTTTTCTCCTTGATGAGCTTCAAAATGCGCTCTGCCGTCATCGGGAAGTAGGTCGGGCGCACACCGACCGCCTGATAGATCGCCTCAGCGATCGCGGGCGGGAACGGGATCGTGACAGATTCCGCCATGCCCTTCGCACCGAACGGGCCGTCCGGCAGCGGATCCGGGTTGATCAGGGAATGGAAATCCGCCTGCTTGGGCGAAGCCAGCACATCGGCTACGCGATAATCCGACAGGCCGGTGTTCATGACCGCGCCGTTCTCATCGTAGATCTCCTCTTCCTGCGTCACATAGCTGGTCGACATCATGACGCCGCCCTCGATCTGACCTTCGACCATCTTGGGGTTGATCGGGTTGCCGGTATCGGCCGAGCACGCCACACGGAGCAGCTTGACCTGACCGGTCTCCTCGTTGACCGCCACCTCGACCGCAGCCGCCGAATACTGGAACCAGTTCCACATCCGCTTGGTCAGGCCATCATGCCCCCACGAGCGGATGGGTGCCGGGCAGAACACGCCGTGACCCTCGACCGGCGAGAAGCGCATCAGGCCCCAGTTGCCCTGATCGTAAGGCGAGGTGTTCTTGAACAGCTCGGACAGGGCGAGTTCTTGAACGTCCGAGCCGAGGATCTTGGCCTTGTCGCCGTGGATCTCGACCTTGCTCTTGTGCACGCCGACCTCGCGTGCTGCCGCCTCTTGCAGCTTGTCCTTGACTTCCTCCGCCGCGATCTTGACCGCGTTGCCCGTGGTGTAGGTCGTGCGGGAAGAGGCCGAGTAGTTATCGAACGGCGTCAGGATGCTGTCGCCCTTGATGACCTTGATCTTTTCGATCGGCAGCTCGAGCACGGTCGCCGCGATCTGCGCCATGACGGTAGACGCGCCCATGCCGTTCTCGTCGCAGCTGATGAGCACCTCGACGCTGGCGTCGCTGTAATAGCGCACGATAGCCTCGGCACGGCCGAGCGGGGTGTTCTGCTTGCCGCCGACCGCGCAGCCCTTGCCGCGCTTCCACACCGAGCCGTCCTGCTCGGAGGGCTTGTCCAGCTCGATCTTTTCCGCGCAGGCGCGCAGGCACTTTTCGACGCCGATCGAGGTGATGACCTCGCCGTAGCCGTCCAGACCGCCGTTCTTGATGAAGTTCTTGGCGCGGATCTCGACCGGGCTCATGCCCAGCTCGTCGGCCAGCTCGTTCATCATGCACTCCATACCGAACTCGGACTCCGGGCAGCCGAGGCCGCGGAACGGGCCGACCGGCATGGTGTTGGTGACGGTCGCTGCGGTGTCCATATGGATGTTGTCGATGTCATATACACAGACCGCGCCCGAGGAGGACAGACGGCCGGTATAGGATACGTTGTTCTGGATCGCGCCGATTTCCTCCACGCAGTCGTAATCCTGCGCGATGACACGGCCATCCTTGGTCGCGCCGAACTTGACGCGGCTGTAGACCGGCCACGCCGCCGGCGAACCGGTGAACTGCTCCTTGCGGGTGTACTGATACGCGCAGCTCTTCTTGAGGTAGAGCGACATCATCGCGCACAGCACCTCGGCATACGGGGTCAGACGGCCGCCGAACGAGCCGCCGATATACGGCTGGATCGTGCGCACCTTGGTCTCCGGCAGCTCGAAGATGTTGACGATCGCGGATTTGATGACACCGTGGATGCCGCAGCCGCTGCCGTACATCGTGATGCTATCATCGCTGTTGTAGGTGCAGATCGCGGTGGCGAGCTCCAGATGGGTGTGCGAGCGGCGGCCGGTGCAGAACTCGCGCTCGACGACGATATCCGCCTTTTTCATGGCCTCGTTCACATCGCCCTTGTCCAGCACGTAGTTGCCGACGATGTTGGGCGACACGCCCTCGCCCGAGAACTTGCTCTTGACGATGTCCAAACGGCCGATGCCCGCCCACGGGTTGGAGGCATCCACCACGCCGTCGCCGTGGCCGGAGGCCGGGTCGATGATCGACTTCGGATGCGGGTCGAGCGCCTCCTGCACCGTCAGGATGTGAGGTAGCTGCTCATACTCGAGCATGATCGCGTCTACCGCGTCCTCTGCCTGCTCGACCGTCTCCGCCGCGACGATCGCGATCGGCTGGCCTGCCCAGATGCACTCGCCGTCGATCGGGAAACGGACCGACTCGGGCAGACGCTCCATGTGGAAGGGGGAGCGCTCCATGGTGAAGATCTTAGCGACGCCGGGCATCGACTCCGCCTTGCTCAGATCCAGCTTGGTGATCTTGCAATGCGCTACCGGGCTGCGCAGGATCTTGACGTGCAGCAGATCGGGGATGAACTTGTAGTAGTCGCTCGCGAACAGTCCCTTGCCCGTCGCTCTGTCGTAAGCGTCTACACGGATCGGGGTCTCACCAATGTAGTTATTGGCGGCTTTTTCAGGCGTATTGCTCACAATACTACCTCCTTCTCAGTTGTGATGCCGTCATTATAAACGATCGCGGCTCGAAATACATCGGCGATCTCGTCCCTGTTCGCTCTTTCTTTGTGCAACTTTTTCGCTGCCATGTATTTTATTTAATAGATTATCGATTATTTCGACTCAAACGAGAGATAGCTCTATTTTTCCTTACATTTTCGCACAACGAACCTACAAAAACTGTGCATTTTTTCATTTTATCGATTTGACGATCCGACCATCCTTATTTATACTATACAAAAAGGGAGGTATTCGATGGAATTCTCGTTGTGGAATTTTAAGGAGTGGTACGCCAAGCATGACATCGACCTATCCTATATAATCTTGGACAACAGCGCCACGATCGCCATGCTGACCACCTCCACCGACACCGCAGACGGGCGGCTCGGGCTGGCCGTCGTCCGCTCCGGAGAGGATCTGTCCGATTGCAGCGGCTTCCACTCTGTCCTCAGCTATGGGCGCGACCGCATCCTGTTCCCGGTGGCCTCGCCCGCACAGGTGCTGGATGTCGGGATGCTGATGATCGAGACCTACACGAGCTGGGAGAACGAGTTGCTGGATGCGATCGCGCACGGCGCCTCCGCCGAGGAGGTCCTGCGCGCGGGCTGCACGCGCTTTCCCTTCCCTTGCGCGTTCTTTTTGCCCAACGGCTCGCTGCTGTTCCAGACCGAGGAGCTGCCCAACGAGTTGTATGCGCTGCTGCGCTCGTCCGACGCTGCGCGGCTGCGCGGCGCACGCGATAAGGCGCAGTTCCGCAACCTGCTCGACCGCCGTGCACAGACCGTGCTCTCCGAAACGCTGTATTTCCAAGATACTGTGCTGGGTCTGCTCATCGCCTGCGAAGGCACAGGCAAATTCCAGCCCGGCGACTTGAATATCTTCCACACGCTCGCGGACGCGATCAAAACTGCGTTCTGTTTCCGCCCGGATGCACTGACCGCCTTCCATCCGCTCTCGGCGTGGTTCACCAAGGCGATCGCCATCTCTGCCCCATGTCCGCCGATGCCGGATGCGCTGTTGCAGCAGATCGGCTGGTCGCCGGACGATCATTATGCGGTCGCTTCGATTTCGCTCAAGCAACATTCTATATCCTTTCCCAGCCAGCTCGCCGCGATGACGGACAATGATCACTGCTGCGTGTCCACGCCCAACGGCTTTTCCCTGCTGATCCATCAGCAAGGAACTGACTTGCAGCACGAGATTGAGCGCCTCCGATACTATTGCCCTGCCTCATCCTGCACCATCGGCCTGAGCCTGCCCTTCCGCACGCTATCCAACGCCTACTGGTACCATCAACAATCGCTGTGGGCGCTGCATAAGGGGCAGCAGCATGACCGGCATCTGTGTACGATCCAAGGCTTCCTGCCAGCAGCGATCCGCCGGGCGATGCTGGACATTCCAGAAGCGCAGGCGCTAATCCATCCCGCGATCCTGCGCCTCGCACAAAAAAGCGCCGCGAGCGGCGAACCCCTGCTGGAGACCTTTTTCGCCTTTCTGATCTGCGGCTGCTCGATCTCCCACGCAGCCGATTCTCTGTCGGTGCACCGCAACACGTTGCGCGCTCGCATCAAAACGATCGCGAACATCATCCCCGCGCCGTGGGACGATCCGGCGCTGCGCGAGCAGTATATCCTCTCTCTCCTATTATTGCAGCCCGATGCGGGATAACACGCCCGCACCGCATAAAAGAGACCAGCCTGTGTATCACAGGCTGGTCTCTTGCTCGTCTTCTACGTTCCGCAAGCCGCTGATCAGCAGCTTGAAATGCTTTTTTACCTCCGCACGGCACATCTCCTCATCACGCTTTTCGATCGCCTGCCGCAGGCGGTCGTGCCGCTTGGCCAACTCGGACAGCGATTCTCGCGAATGGATCGTGCTCAACCACGTATTGTCCCAGATATAGCACTGCTGCCACAGTCGCTTGAGCAGGTCATTATTCGACGCATTGACGTACGCCTCATGGAACGCGCAATCGTTCTCGACGAACTGCGCGACATCGCCTCTTTCCGCGCCCTCGATCATGCGCTCCAGATGCCCCTGCATCGTGGCCAGCAGCTCCTCCGTCTCCCCACGGACGGCCTCGCATATCGCCATCGTTTCCAGCACGATACGCACCTCATAGGTGTCGATGATCTCCTTGCGCGTCAGCTTGCGGACGATCGTCCCCTTGTAAGGGATGTTCTCGACCAAGCCGATCATCTCCAGCTCGCGGATCGCCTCGCGAATCGGGGACTGGGATACCCCCAGTTCCTTCGCCCAGCGCGATTCGACGACGCGATCGCCCGGTGCCAACTCGCCTGAGATGATCGCCTGCATCAGCGCTTCCTTGATTTCATCGCGATACAGCGACCGCTTCGCGAGTTGATGTGTTTTTTTCTGCACCACAGTTCCTATCCTTCTTTCCCTTGCTCCGGTCGGATATACGCCCCGGACTTTCCGCCATCCTTGCGCAGCAGATAGACCTGATCGATGCGCATCCCGCGATCGACCGCCTTGCACATATCGTAGATCGTCAATGCGGCGACCGAGGCCGCGGTCAGCGCCTCCATCTCGATGCCGGTCTTATACGTGCACCGCAGCGTGCTGACGATCCGCACCTGGTCTGCGCCGACCGGCGTCAGATCGACCTTGACGCTGTCGATCGGCAGCGGATGGCACATCGGGATCAGCTCGTGGGCACGTTTGGCGGCCATGATGCCCGCCACGCGCGCACAGGCGAACACATCGCCCTTGGGCATATCGCCCGCGACGATCTTTTGCAGCGTTTCCGGCTGCATCGTGATGACAGCCTGCGCCTGCGCTGTTCGCCGGGTCATTTGCTTCTCGCCAACATCCACCATCCGTGCGGCGCCCTGCTCGTCTAAATGAGTCAATTCCATAGGATCACGCTTCCGTAAAATCGATTATATATCATATTAAAACATATCTCTGCTGCTCCTGTCAATATCTGCTATCTCGATAGGCACCTTTCTCGCGAGCAGCTCATCGCGTTCTGTTTTTCGTTCTCCTAACAAAAGAAATACGACTATGCCTCCATCCGCCCGCTTTTGTTCATTTTGGCGCGTTTTACGATGCGTTAGCGCTGCGTATATCCCGCGCCAAAGAGCAAGACCGCCCGCCGGGCGCAGCCCGCACCAAAACAGCCACCGGCTCCGCCGGTGGCTGTTTTCCTATCCGCGTGCTATTTCCGTTTTCCGCTCTCACGTCACCACCATCATATTATACAGCTTCATCAGCCGCACGTCCTCCTTGGAGATCATGAGCTGCTGATAAAGCGCGGCATCCTCGGCGAGCGGGCGGCGGGAGAACAGCGCCTTGGCGCAGCAGGGCATGAAGGGACGAACGACAGCCCGTAGAACATCCCCCACTTGGTGCTTTTGTCCACGAAGGAGGCCAGCACGGTGATGATGACCTGCTCGATCGGAGAGTCCTGATTTTGCAAGATCAGGTGGGTCAGCGAATCATAATGCTGCATATAGCCCCGATAGGTACATTCACAATGCTGATATTCCTCGATCGAGCGCACGTTGAGATACAGCACCACCTTGCAGATGCTCTCGCTGGTGTGCGAGATCACATCGACCACGCAGCGGTTGAGCGACTTGCTGCGCCCATCGTACATATAGATGAAGAACTGCGGCAGGTCGCGAAAGAAACGCGGCACGACGTTCGAGGACGGCGGCGCGCCCTTGGGCTCGGGGGTGGGCAGGAGCTGCTCGATGTACACGCCCAGCGCCTGCGCGATGTCATACAGCGTGGCGACATCCAGAAAGGTCTGGCCGGTCTCATACTTGGAAACGCTGGCCTTGCTCTTGTGGATGCGGTCGGCCAGCTCCTGCACCGTGATCCCCTGTCGCTTGCGGAAGATGCGGATGCGCTGACCGATCTCTGCGGAGATATTCGGCATATTGACCACTCCCCTGTTTCATGAAATGATACATTTGGGTGAAATGACAGATATTTTGTCCCATCGTTCAAAATTATACCAGACGTATCGCGACTCGTCTACTTTGACGAAACAAAAAAGATAAAAAGTATCACGGCATGAAACTGCTAGCTTTTTGCGAAGATCGTCGTTCCATGATACAGTATGACCATCATCCAACAGCTTTACCGCTGCTTTTACTGATCTTTGGATGGACTTTCAAAAAAGGAGGGTGTCCTATGAGGTACGATTTCGATGAGATCATCGACCGACAGCACACCAACGCCATGAACACCGACGGTTTCCGCAGCTACATCTTCCATGTAGGACCGGATGCGGTATTCCCCTTCCGGGATGAGGAGTTCATCCGGATGTGGGTGGCCGACATGGAGTTCGCGGTCGCGCCCCCGATCTGTCAGGCGCTGCGGGAGCGGATCGACAAGCGGATCTTTGGCTACACGCAGGTCTACGACTCCCGCTACTACGATGCGTTCTCCAAATGGTGCAAGGATCGCTACGACTGGTCGTTCCCGCGGGAGGAGCTGACCTTCTCGACCGGCGTCGTCCCGGCGATCTTCCAGCTGATCGAGCTGCTGGTCGAGCCGGGCGAAAAGCTGCTCACGCTCACCCCGGCGTACAGCCAGTTCAAAAACGGCGCCGATCACAATGGCGTCGAGCTGGTGAAATGTCCGATGGTCAAGAAGGACGGCGTGTTCGTCATGGATCTTGCGGCGTTCGAGCAGGCCGCCGCCGATCCGCAGGTCAAGCTGGTGATGTGGTGCGGCCCGCAAAACCCGACCGGCCGGATCTGGACGGCCGAGGAGCTGGAGGCCGTCGCGCAGATCGTCCGCAAGTACGACCTGTGGATCATCTCCGACGAGATCCACTGCGACCTGCTCCGCAGCGGCAAGACCCACATCCCGATGGGCAAGATCATGCCGGACTACCACAAGCTCATCACCTGTATGTCGCCCAGCAAGACCTTCAACATCGCCGGACTGATGCTCTCGGACATCATCATCCGCGATCCCGACCTGCGGCAGCGGTTCAACAGCCGCGACAAGAACGTAGGCTGCCTCAATCCGCTGTCCATCGAGGCGCATATCGCCGCTTTCGAGCACGGCTGGGACTGGCTGCAACAGCTCCGGGCATATCTGGACGGCAACTTCGCCTTCATGGGCGACTATCTGGCAGCGCATCTGCCCGAGGCGGTATCCTATACCCCGGAGGCGACCTATCTGGCGTGGGTGGACATGAGCAAGTGCCTGCCCGATGTGGAGGACATCCCGATGTTCTTCGCGAACGAGGCCGGCGTGCTGCTCGAAGGGGGGGGATGCCCTGTTCGTCGGCAATGCCAAGGGCTACGTCCGGCTCAATCTGGCCATGCCGCGCAGCATCATCGCCAAGGGGCTCGAGCGGATCTGCGACACGGTCGATAAACACAACAAAAAGTGACGAACGCGGGCAAAAGAGGAGGAAAAGGATATGTTTGATCGTTTCATGAGTATCGCGAACGCCCTCAATGGCTGGGTCTGGGCACCGCCCATGTTCGTACTGTGTCTGCTGGTCGGCATCATCTATTCGGTGGTGCTCAAGGGCTTCCAGATCACCAAACTCCCCGAAATGATCCGCCAGCTCGGCGGCAAGAACATGAAGCACTCGGACAAGGGCTTATCCGCGTTCCAGAGCTTCTGCATGAGCGTCGCCGCGCGCGTCGGCACGGGCAACATCCTCGGCGTCGCGAACGCGATCGCGCTCGGCGGCCCCGCGCAGTGTTCTGGATGTGGATCCTCGCCATCGTCGGCGCAGGCACGTCGTTCGCAGAGCACAGCATCACCCAGCTCTATAAGACCCGTCTGGGCGGCAGCTATCGCGGCGGCGCGGCTTTCTATATCCGCACCGGCATCGGCGGCGCGACGGGCGCGTTCCTCGGCGGCCTGTTCGCGGTGCTCGGCTACCTGAGCACGGGCGTGCTGGGCGCATTGCAGCCCGGTGCAGCGGCGGATGCGCTGGTCAATGGCTTCGGCGTGCCGCGCATCGTGGCGACGATCGTGATCTTGGCTGGCCTGTTCGTGGTGCTTTGCGGCGGCATCAAGGGCATCGGCTCGTTCTGTGAGAAGATCGTACCGCCGATGGCCGTCTCCTACATCGTGGTCGCGCTGATCATCATCGTCATGAACCTCGGCGCGCTCCCCGGCGTGCTGGCGACGATCGTCACCAGCGCCTTCGGCAAAAATGCGGTATTCGGCGGTATCGTCGGCTCGGCGATCAGCATGGGCATCAAGCGCGGTGTGTACTCCAGCGAGGCCGGTCAGGGCACGAGCACGCCCCACAGCGCCACCGCCGATACCTCCCACCCCGCCAAGCAGGGTCTGCTCCAGGCGCTGTCCGTCTACGTGGATACCATCCTGATCTGCACCGCGACTGCGTTCATGCTGCTGCTCTCCGGCCAGTACAACGTCTATGACGCGGCGGGCGTCGCGATCTACGAGGCGCTGCCCGGCGTCGAGGCGGGCGTCGGCTTCGGTCAGGCGGCGGCGGATACGATCTTCCCCGGCTTTGGCCGTATCTTCATGGCATCGGCGCTGCTGGTGTTCGCGTTCACGACCTCGATCACCCAGTATAACCTTGCGGAGTCCAACGCGGCAGCGCTCCACCGCGGCTTCGCGGAGAACAAGTGGATGAGCATGGCGCTCAAGCTGATCTACATCTTCGTGCCGCGCTATATGGGCTGTATGCTGGATCTGGACGCGGTCTGGAGCCTGAGCGACCTCGGCATGGGGCTGAACGCATGGCTGACTCTGCTCACCCTGCTCTACTTCATCCCGACCACGATCAAGATCTACAAGGACTACTTCCATCAGCTCGCCGCGGGCAAGGATCCGGTCTTTCGTCCCAGCCGCTGCGGTATCCGCAACGCCGAGCTGTGGGAGGAGATCGCAGGCGAGTACGAGGCTGTGGCCAAGACCGAGCAAAAAGAGCCGGCGGCCAAGGTCTGATCCCCCTATCACATCACATCAAACGACAGTGCCCCGCGACACGGGGCGTATCACACGATCATAAGGAGGTCATTTTTCATGGCGATCACAGTATATGGCACGACCCTTTGTCCTGCGACGTTGCAGGCGCTGAGCATCTTCACGGCGCATCATGTGATGCCGGACTTCGTCAATGTGACCGGGAGCATCGGTCTGATGAAGGAATACACCAAGATCCGCGAGACCGATCTGGCGTTCCGCGCGCTCTGGGGCAGCGGCCAGCTCCACTTCCCCTTCTTCCGGCTGGAGGATGGCACGATCACCCTGAGCGCCAAGGAGGCGTTCCAGTCGGTCGGCATCGATGCCGATCTCGAATACGACTAAAGGACGGCTTTCCGACACCATGGGCTGAACCGCCGACCCGGACACCGTATCTCGGTTTGAAACGACATACGCCGAAGTGGGATCTGCCTTTGCTTC
>JAUNJI010000053.1 GCA_030533295.1 Eubacteriales bacterium | reverse complement strand
TGACGATCTGCTTGGCGATCGCCAGCCCCAGCCCGGTGCCGCCCGCCGCGCGGCTGCGCGCCTTGTCCACGCGGTAGAACCGCTCGAACAGACGCGGCACATCGGCCGCCGGGATGCCCACGCCGTCGTCCTCGACCGTGATCCGCACCCGCCGCCCGGCGATCGCGCCCGCCGCCAGCCGGATGTGGCCGCCCGGCGGGGTGTATTTGACCGCGTTGGACAGGATATTGACCACGACCTGCTCGATGCGCTCGCGGTCGCCCACGATCGCGGGCAGGTCGTCCGGCACCTCGACCACCAGCGCGAGGCCGCCGTCGGCGGCGGTCAGCTGCATCGCATCGACCACCTTGCGCAGCGTCGCGCCGAGCGCGAAGCGCGTCATGCGCAGCTCCATCCGGCCGTGGTCGAGCTTGGACAGCGTGAGCAGATCGGTCACGATCCGCGCCATGCGCTCGCTCTCGCTCGAGATCACGTTCAAAAACTGCTGCTGGGTGTCCAGCGGGATGTCGCCCGCCGCGTCGAGCAGCGTCTCGGTGTACGAGCGGATGTTGGTCAGCGGGGTGCGCAGCTCATGCGACACGTTGGCGACGAACTCGCGCCGCGCGTCGTCCAACCGGCGCTGCTCGGTGATGTCGTGGATGACCGCGATCACGCCGCCCTCGCCATCGAGCACGCCATACGGCGCGAGCGTGACCGACAGCACCCGCCCGAACCGCGTGATCTCGCTGGTGAGGAAGGAGCGCATGGCCGTCTCGTCCGAATCCGGCATATCCAGATCGGCGAACAGCTCGTCGAAGGTCGAGCGGCCGCTCATATGCACGCCGAGCAGGTTCTCGGTCGCGGGATTCATGTGCAGCAGCCGCCCCTCGGTCGAAAAGGCCGCCACGCCGTCGGTCATGTGCAGGAACATGGTGTTCAGCTTGTCTCGTTCGCTTTGCAATTCGCCCACGGTGTTGCGCAGTTGCCCGGCCATGTAGTTGAACGAGCGCGTCAGCTCGCCGATCTCGTCCGACGATTGCACGCCGAGCTGCGGATCGAAATCGCCCGCCGCGATGGTGCGGGCGCCCTCGGTGATGCGCTCGATCGGGTCGGTGATCGTCTTGGACAGCAAAAAGGACAGCAAGATCGCCGCCAGCAGGCCGAACATCATAGTCTGCATGACGATCTGGAAGAACCGCCACGACAGGTCGCTGATCTCCTGCTTGTCGTCCGCGACGTAGATGATGTAGTCCACGCTGCCGCTGCCGTCCTTGTCGATCGGGATCGCGATGTCCATCACGCTGTCCGACATCGCCGAGCGCGTGCCCGTGCCGCCCGCCATCGCGGCGACGATGTTGCTCGTGCGCGTGACCATGATGTTGGGGTTGGAGCCGTCCAGATAGCGCCCCTGCCCATCGAGGATGGAATAGTTGCGGTAGTCATCGAGCCCCAGCGCACTGGCGTGGGAATCGACCACGGTACGCAGTCCGGCCGTGCCGGGCTCGGCCGCCGCCTCGCGCAGCGAGTCCATCAGATCGGGCTGGTTGAACACGCTCTGCATCTGCTCATAAAAGCTGTCCAGATAGAAGGTGCTGACGCTGTTGATCAGAAACGTGCCCATCACGGCCATGACCGACACGATCATCAGCACCAGGATCAGCACCAGCTTCATGTGTAACGACCGAAACATACGACACCTCCAAACATACGACGAAACAGGGCACGCCCGCTCCCGCGGCGGGGATCACGAAGGAGCGCCGGCGGCGCTCCTTCGTGTATCCGGGGGGATGGGGCTGCTAGGTCCCCTCCTCGGCGGCGAAATAGTATCCCATCCCCCGCTTGGTCATGATGAACCGCGGGCTGGCCGGGCGATCCTCGACCTTTTCGCGCAGGCGGCGGATCGCGACATCCACCGCGCGCAGATCGCCATAGTATTCATAGCCCCACACCTGCTCCATCAGCTCCTCGCGCGAAAACACGTGCCCCGGCGCGGCCGACAGAAAGCACAGGATGTCGAACTCCCGCGCGGACAGCTCGAGCGGCCGTCCGTCCTTGTATACCATGCCGTTATCGCGCGAGATCCGCAGCCCGCCGTCCGGCGGCGCGGCCGGTCGCTCCCGTTCCTCACCGGCGAGCGTGCGCCGCATATTGGCCTTGACCCGCGCCATCAATTCGCGCATCGAAAAGGGCTTGGTGATGTAGTCATCTGCGCCCAGCTCCAGCCCGAGCACCTTGTCGGTCTCCTCCTCGCGGGCGGTCAGCATGATGATCGGCGTCTCCTGCTGCGCTCGCACGCGGCGGCAGACCTCGAAGCCATCCATCTCGGGCAGCATGACATCGAGCAGGATCAGGTCGGGCGCGTCCTCGAGCGCACAGCGCAGCCCCGCCGCGCCGTCATAGGCGACCAGCGTCGCATAGCCCTCGCGCTGCAGGTTGAACACTAAAATATCCGCGATGGCCTTTTCATCCTCGACGACGAGGATCGTTTTCTTGTCCATGACCGTCTCCTTCCTCCTGCCCTGCCCCGGCGATGCCCGGATACAGCCCCTTGAGCCCCGCCCGATACAGGGCGGCCACCGTTTTGGCATCGCGGATCTCGTCGGACGCGACCATCCGCTGCACATCGCGCAGCGGCAGGCGCACCACCTCGACGAATTCATCCTCATCCGGCTGCATCTCGCCTTCGGTCAGGTCGAGCGCCGCGAACAGGTGCACGACCTCGGTCAAAAACCCCGGCGAGGGGTAGATGCAGCCCAGCGGCACGATGCGCCCGGCCGTGCAGCCGGTCTCCTCGCGCAGCTCACGCGCCCCGCAGTCGGCCGCGCTCTCGCCCTCGCCGTGGTCGAGCTTGCCCGCCGGGATCTCGAGGATCTGCTCCCCATAGGGATAGCGGAACTGCCGCACGAGCAGCACATTGCCCGCCCGGTCGATCGGCAGCACGCCCACGCCGCCGACGTGCTCGCACACCTCCCGCGCCGCCGTATGGCCGTTGGGCAGGCGCACGGCATCGAGCCGCGCCTTCATGATCTTGCCCTCGAAAAAATACTGCTGCGACAGCGTCGTTTCCTTCATATCCATGTCATTTGCCTCCCTTGTCCCGCGTGCCGAAGCAGCGCAGGATATACGCGGTCTCCGGCGGTACGCTCACGTGCAGCCCGTGGCTGTCCGACTGGTCGAAGCTCTCGTCGGTCAGCATATCGACGGCATACACCGCATCGACCTCGGTCTGCACGGCGTGATGGCCGCGATTGACCAGCACCAGCAGCCGGGCGTGGTCGCTCGTGCGGATATATTGCAGCAGCGCCCCGGCGCACGCGACGAAGCGCAGTTCGCCCCGCGCCAGCGTGTCGCTGTCCGCGCGGAAGGCGCACAGGCGGCGGTAAAAGCTGAGCAGCTCCCGATCCTCCGCGCCCCACGGATAGGTGCAGCGGTTGAAGGGATCCTCAAAGCCCTGCCGGCCGGCCTCGTCGCCATAGTAGATGGTGGGCGAGCCCGGCATGGTGAACTGGATCACCGCAGCCAGCTTGAGCCGGCGGCGTGCCGCCGCCAGCCGCGCCGGTGGCAGCACATACTGCGCCTTGTGCGCCTTGTCCATGCGCCACTCCTCCTCGCCCACGCCGAGCATGGTCAGGGCGCGGGCGGTGTCGTGCGTGCCGATCACGTTCATCAGGTTGTAGAACACGTCGCGGGGGTAATTCTCGCGGATGCACTCCATCGTTTCGGCGAAATGCTCGGCGGTGCCGCCGTTGAGATAGGCGAGGATCGCGTCCCGCAGCGGATAGTTCATCACGCTGTCCAGCTCGCCCCCTTGGAAATAGGCGCGGCGCTCGGAATAGGCGATCTTGTTGGAGGCATCCTCCCACACCTCGCCGATGATCAGCGCGTCCGGCTTTTCCTGCTTGGCGGCGTCGTTCAGGCTGCGGATGAAGTCATCCGGCAGCTCGTCGGCCACGTCCAGCCGCCAGCCGGACACGCCCAGCCGCAGCCAGTGCCGCACGACGCTGTCCGGGTCGCCGAAGATGAAGCGCTGGTAGCTCTCGTCCCGCTCGTTGACCTGCGGCAGCGTGTAGATGCCCCACCATGCGCCGTATTTGTCCGGCCAATGCTGGAAATCGAACCAGCTTCGATAGGGCGACTGCTCGGATTGGTGCGCGCCGACGCTGTCATAGCGCCCCCGGCCGTTGAAATAGCGGCTGTCGAAGCCGGTGTGGTTGAACACGCCGTCGAGCACGACGCGCATCCCGCGGCGGGCGGCCTCGTCGCACAGCGCACGCAGGTCGGCCTCGTCGCCCAGCAGCGGATCGATCCGGCGGTAGTCGCCGGTGTCGTAGCGGTGGTTGGAATACGCCTGAAAGATCGGGTTGAAGTAGATCGTGGTCACGCGCAGGCTCTCCAGATAATCCAGCTTGTCGATCACGCCGCGCAGCGTGCCGCCGAAAAAGTCGTTGTTGAGGATCTCGCCGTGCTCGTTGGGCTGATAGACCGGCACATCGTTCCAATCCGCGTGCAGCACGCGCGGGGCGATGCCCTCGCCCTCGGGCTGGACGGGCAGCCGATCGCGGCAAAAGCGGTCGGGGAAGATGTTATAGGTGATCCCCTCGCCGAACCAGCGCGGCGGATGATAGGCGGGATCGTATACGGTGAGCTGGTACTTGTCGCCCAGCGTGTCCAGCAGCTCGGCGCGGCCGCCGTAGCCCCGGCAGCAATAGAGCAGGCCGTCCGGCATATCGGCGGTGAAATAATACCAATACAGGCCGGGCTTTTCCGGCGTGAACACCGCGCGGTATTGATCGCGCGAGCCGGCCAGACCGTACCAGCGCATCGGCACGGCCACCGGCGTGCCGCCGTCCTCCTCCACCCACAGGGTGATGTGCGCGGCGCCGCGCTCGCGCTTGGGATAGGTCGAAAACGTGACGCCCTGCCCGGCGGGCACGGCACCATAGGGCGACTTGCAGCCCGCGTCACGGGAACGGAAGATGCAGTCAGGGATATAGCTCAAAAGATCGCCCCCAGTCGAGATGTTGCTTGGTGTCAGCAGCGCACCGCAGCACGCGAAAGCGTGTTCCCCCCGCAGTGTGTCCGCCGCCGACCGTGTGTAGACTCGTTGCTCGGTGGCCATCATCCGGTATCCTGTGAGCACGAAACAGCTCTTGTCAGCAGCAGCGACAAGAAACAGAAAGCACGAGCACCTGTCCTGCGCCGCTATGGTATGATTTTTACATAAGTTGTATAATGACCACCTTGTGGTCATTATACCACGATCCCGATGCCCGGTAAACAAAAAACACCGCTCGCCCGGTGCTTTGTGCGGCGATATGTCCTGCCTCGGCGCGGCCTTGCCCGCCAAGTGAAAAAACACACCCGCCAGCCGCGCTGGCAGATGTGTTTCCGATGGCCGCAGCAGGGGCGCTGCTCACGCCTGTCCCTTGCTCTTGTCCTCGATCGCACGGGCGATCCGACGCGGCACCTCGCTCATCGGGATGCCGAGCGCCACGGCCAACTCGCTGTGCAGCAGCTCCTCGGCACGCTTGCGGTAGCGCTGGTCGATCTGGCTGATGCGGCGGCCATTGCGGCGCGATTTGGCGCGCACGGTCTTGATCAGCTGCACCAACTCGCGGCAGTCGTGGCTTTGCAGCACCTCCTGATAGTGCTCGCTGGACAGCCGGCTGCTGCGCGAGGTGAAGTCGTCCTCCTCGATCGAGGGGATCGACTCGATCAGCATCTCGGCCTGCGCACGGGAGATCACCGGCCGGGTGAACACCGACGAGTCGGTCGGGATGTAGATCGTCTCGGTGCCGGCGACCGGGGTGAGCTTATAATAGAGCCGGTCGTCGTCCTCTGCAAAGGTCGGCCGGCCGACGCCGTCCACCCGACAAACGCCACTGACGCCGTAAACGATGAATTCTCCCGCCTGATACATGGTATGCCTCCTTACCCGCTCGCAGCGGCCTTGGCCGCCGCACGTGATGCGGACACCGGCAGCGCGCTGCCCGTTCCGCTTTATCCTTCTCTATTATAGCACATTTTTCACGAAAAGGTAAGGATGTTTTGCTATTTTCCCCACAGTCCGGCGGCTATGGCTGCCTCATGGGTCAGGCTGAAGTGCTGATGGTCGCGGATCTCGCCGTTGTAGAGCCGCTCGGCGCGGTGCAGCGTGCCCTCATACGCGAAGCCGCATTTTTCCAGCACCCGGCGGGAGCGGGCGTTGTCGGGATAGCAGGTGGCCGAGATCACGTCGAGCGCCATCCGGCCAAAGCCGCAGCGCAGCACGGCGCGCACCGCCTCGGTCATGTAGCCCTGCCCCCAGTAGGCCACGCCGAGGGCGTAGCCCAGCGACCGCGCCGCCGCATAGCACCGCGCGGCATCGTTGACCAGCCCGACCGAGCCGATCAGGCGGCCATCCGCCCGGCGCTCGATCGCCCACACGCTGGGCTGGTCGAGGAACATCAGGCGCAGGTCGTCCCACGACTCCAGCAGGCTCTCATGCGGCTTCCAGCCCGCGTCCCGCCCCACCGGCTCGTCCTTGGCATAGGCGTAGACCGCCTCCACGTCATCCTCCCGAAAGGGGCGCAGCAGCAAACGTCCGGTCGATAGCTCCATGTCCCATCCTCCTCCCCCTGTAAGGGTCGTCGCCATGCTCGCCGTTTCCTTTATTATAAGGGCAACGCCCCGCCGGGATATAGCCGCAGATCGCACAAGATCTGCGCCTGCGCGGCGGCGATCCTCGACGAAAAAATGGGCTCCCTGTCGGGAGCCCATTTTTCTGCTTGGGTATTTGAGGCGATCAGAACGCGAAGTTGGTCTTGACGCGCCAGATATTCTGTGCATACTCCGCGACCGAGCGGTCGGACGCGAAGCGGCCGGCGTTGGCGATGTTCATCAGCGACATCCGATCCCAGCGCTCGGCGTCGCGGTAGACCTCGCCCACGTGCGCCTGTGCATCCGCGTAGGAGCGGAAGTCCTTGAGGCTCATGTACCGGTCGGCCGGGCCGCCGTTGCCGCCGTGCAGCAGCAGGTTGGCGATGTCCGTATAATCCACGCCGTCGCCAAAGCCACGGATCATCTGATCGAGCACGGCCTTGATCACCGGGTCGCTCTGGTAGATCAGCATGGGCTCGTAGTTGCCCGAGGCGGCCAGCGCCTCGGCCTCCGGGGTCTCCATGCCGAAGATGAAGATGTTGTCCCGGCCGACGGCCTCGCAGATCTCGACGTTGGCGCCGTCCATCGTGCCGATGGTCAGCGCGCCGTTCATCATGAACTTCATGTTGCCCGTGCCCGACGCTTCCTTGCCCGCGATCGAGATCTGCTCGGAGACCTCGGCCGCCGGCATGATCATCTCGGCCAGCGAGACCTTGTAATCCTCGAGGAACACGACCTTGAGCTTGTCGCCGATGGCGGGATCGTTGTTGATCATGTTGGCGATCGAGTTGATCAGGCGGATGGTCTTTTTGGCCACCGCATAGCCCGGCGCCGCCTTGGAGCCGAAGATGAACGTGCGCGGCACGATGTTCATGCCCGGATCGTTCTTGAGGCGCTGATAGAGCGAGATGATATGCAGGATGTTGAGCATCTGGCGCTTGTACTCATGCAGACGCTTGACCTGCACATCGAAGATCGAGTCCATATTGACCTCGATGCCGTTGTGCTCCTTGATATAGTCGGCCAGACGCTGCTTATTGTCGCGCTTGATCTGACCGAGCTGGCGCAGCAGCGCCTTATCGCCGCTGTAATTGGCCAGCACCTTGAGCTCGGACGGATGCGTGCGGTAGCCCGTGCCGATCTTGTCCTCGATCAAAGCCGCCAGCGCCGGGTTGGCCTCGCACAGCCAGCGGCGGTGCGCGATGCCGTTGGTGACGTTGCGGAACTTGGCCGGGAAGATGGTGTAGAAGTCGGTGAACACGCGCTCCTTGAGGATCTCGGAGTGCAGCGCGGACACGCCGTTGATCGAGAACGAGCCCGCGATCGCCAGATGCGCCATGCGGACGGTGTTATCCGCCACGATGGCCAGCTTGGAGATCTTTTGCAGGTCGTGCGGGAAGTAGTTCCACAGCTCGCGGCAGAAGCGCTCGTTGATCTCATAGATGATCTGCATGATGCGGGGCATGAGCTCCTGCACCAGCGAGACCGGCCAGCACTCGAGCGCCTCGGGCATGACCGTATGGTTGGTGTAGGCGACCGACTGGCTGGTGATGTTCCACGCATTCTCCCAGCTCATGTCGTTGTCGTCCATCAGGATGCGCATCAGCTCGGGGATGACCAGCGTCGGGTGGGTGTCGTTGATGTGCAGCACGTGCTTGTGCGCGAAGTTCGCCAGCGTGCCGTACTTGGCCTTGTGCTTGGCGCAGATGTCCTGCAAGGTGGCGGAGACGAGGAAATACTGCTGCTTGAGGCGCAGGGACTGTCCCTCGCGGTGGTTATCCTCGGGATAGAGCACCATCGAGATCGTCTCGGCCAGCGCGTGCTTCTCGAGCGCCTTGAGGTATTCGCCCGAGGAGAACAGCTTCATATCGAGCGCGATCGGGCTCTTGGCCTCCCACAGGCGCAGGCAGGCGATGTTGTTCGTGTCATAGCCCGAGATCGGCATATCATAGGGCACGGCGAGCACCGGCGTATAGTCGCGGTACTCGACGACCAGCTTGCCCGTCTCGTCGAAGTGGGTGTCCACCGTGCCGCCGATGCGCACCTCGCGGGTGTCGTCCATCGCCGGGATGTGCCACACGTCGCCCGACGCCAGCCAGGAATCCGGCAGCTCGACCTGCTGGCCGTCCTCGATCTTCTGCTTGAAGATGCCGTGCTCATAGCGGATGGAGTAGCCCGTGCCGCGCACGCCGGTGGTGGCCATGCCGTCCATATAGCAGGCCGCCAGACGACCCAGACCGCCGTTGCCCAGACCGGGATCGGCCTCCTGCTCGAAAATATCGGCCATCTCATAGCCCATCTCGGCCAGCGCCTCGGTCATCGCGGGCAGCATGCCCAGATTGTAGGCGTTGTTGCGCAGGCTGCGGCCAACAAGGAATTCCATGCACAGATAATGGACCTGCCGCTCTCCCTGTCGCTCGACCTCGTTTTGCGTCTCCATCATGTGCTCGGTGAGCGCGTCGCGCACGACGAGCGCACAGGCCTCATAGATCTGCTCCTTCGAAGCATCGCTGACCTCTCGACCGAAGTGGCGTTGCAGCTTGCCTGCGATCGCCTCCTTCAAGGCAGTTTTCGTGTACTGATTCTTTGGCATGGTTTTCCTTGTCTCCTCACTTAAATCGCTTTGCTTATGTTGTTACCAGCCCAAGGCGGTATGATAGACCTCGATATAGCGGTCAGCCGAGCTGTCCCAGCTAAAGTCGCTCTGCATCCCTTGCAGCATGAGCTTTTTCCACGCGGGCTTGTTGTAGCGGAACACGCCACAGGCCTCGCGGATGACGTGCAGCATATCATGCGCATTGTAGCTGGCGAAGGTGAAGCCGTTGCCCGTGCCCGCGTAATCGACGAACGCCTGCACGGTGTCCTTCAGGCCGCCGGTCTCGCGCACGATCGGGATCGTGCCGTATCGCAGCGCGATCATCTGCGCCAGACCGCAGGGCTCGAACTTGGACGGCATCAGGAACATATCGGCGCCCGCATAGATGCGGTTGGCCAGATCGCCCGAGAACATGATCGACGCCGAGATGTTGTTGGGATAGCGGCGCTTGGCCTCGAGGAACATCTGCTCGTAGCGCCAGTCGCCCTTGCCCAGCACGATCAGGCGCACGTCGTCCGACAGGATGTCGTGCAGCACGGCCTCGATCAGGTCGAGCCCCTTCTGATCGACGAAGCGCGTGACCATACCGATCACGGGCGTGTTTTCGTCGCCCTGCAAGCCACACAGCTTGAGCAGCTCGAGCTTGTTGATCTTCTTGTCCTCGATGCTGTTCACGCCGTAGGGCCTAAAGATCTTGGTATCGGTCTGCGGATCGAACGCGGCCATGTCGATGCCGTTGAGGATGCCGTGCAGCTTGTAGCTGTTCATGCGCAGCACGCTGTCCAGCCGGTAGCCATAGTACTCGGTCTGGATCTCGCCCGCGTAGCTGGGCGACACGGTCGTGACCGCGGTCGAGGCCACGATCGCGGCCTTCATCAGGTTGACATCGCCATCCATCGCCATGAAGCCCGAGCGGAAGTGCGCGTCGTCGATGCCGAGCACGTACTCCAGGATCTCGCGGCCATAGCGCCCCTGATACTGGATGTTGTGGATGGTGAACACGGTCTTGATGTTCTCATAGAAGGGACGCGCGGAGAACATCAGGTTGTAGTACACCGGCACGAGCGCGGTCTGCCAATCGTTGCAGTTGATGACATCCGGCTTCCAGTCCAGATCGGGCAGCACCTCGAGCACGGCCTTGGAGTAATAGGCGAAGCGCTCCGCATCGTCATACTCGCCATAGACCTGCCCGCGGGCAAAGTAATACTCATTGTCGATGAAATAATAGGTGACGCCCTCGGCCTCATAGCGGAACAGGCCGCAATACTGGTTGCGCCAGCCCAGCCGGACATAGGCGTTCTTGAGATAGTAGAATTTTTCGCGCTGCTCCTGACCGATCGCCGAATACAACGGGCAGAACACGCGCACATCGTGTCCCTTCGCAGCGAGCGCCTTGGGCAGCGAGCCCGCCACATCGCCCAGGCCGCCTGTCTTGATGAACGGCGCACATTCGCTGGTCACGTACATGATCTTCATAAAAAGCCGACCCTCCCCGATCAAAGACGCGGCGGCTGGACCGCCGCGTCTGCTCACTCTTATATTATACTCGGTCACGCCGCGCAGCAATATAGGGATCTTGCACGAACATTTTCCCCTTTCGCGCAGTGATCTTGCAGATTAGTTCAGAAAATCGTCCGTTCGATCAGACCGTCGCGTTCTTGGCGATCGTGATGGGATAGTTGTCGTGTCCCATCATGGTGCGCCCGTCGCGGATGACCACGTTGCGGTCGGTGATCACATAGCGCAGCGAAGCATCCGACAGGATGCGGCCGCCCTCCATGATGATGCAGTTGCAGATCTCCGCGCCCTTATCGACCATGACATCGCGGAACAGCACGCAGTTTTTGACCGTGCCCTCGATGTGGCAGCCGTCCGCGACCAAGCTATCCTCGACGACCGCCTTATCGCCGTAATAGGCCGGCGCTTCGTCCTTGATGCGGGTCAGGATCGGACGGGTGCGCTTGAACACCTCGTCGCGCACGTCCTTATCCAGCATATCCATGTTGGAGCGGAAGTAAGTCGCGATGTCCTCGATCTTGACCGCGTACTCGTTGAACAGATAACCGGCCACCGTGCCGTCGATCAGCGCACGGGTGAGGAACTCGCGCTCGAAGTGGACGCAGTTGTGCGTGACGCAGTCCGACAGCATATGGATCAGGTACTGGCGGCTCATCACGTACACGCCCAGCGACACGTGCTTGCACTTGCCGTCGTTGGAGTCGCCCACGCGAATATCGACCGCTTCCTTCTTGCGGTTGAGCTCGACATAGGTGGTGAAGGGCGTATCGGTCTGCTTTTTGGTGCACACCATGGTCAGATCGGCGCCCGACTTGACGTGGCGCTCGATCACGTCATCGAGCGGGATGTTGGCCACGATGTCGCCATCGGCCACGACCACGTAATCGGCCTTGTTCTTTTGCAGGAAATCGACCGCACCGGCCAGCGCGTCGATCTTGCCGCGGTACTCGCCCGTGACGAGGGGCGAGGCCTTCTTGGAATAGGAATACGGCGGCAGCAGCGTCACGCCCGAGTTCTTGCGGGACAGATCCCAATCCTTGGCGTTGCTGATATGGTCGATCAGCGACTGATACTTGTCCTTCATCAGCACGCCGACGCGGTAGATGCCCGAGTTGACCATGTTGGACAGCATGAAATCGATGATCCGATACCGGCCGCCCCACTGCACGGCGCCCACCGTGCGATGCTCCGTGATCTCACGAAGGTCGTTGTCATTATCAAACGCGATGATGATCCCCAAAACGCTATTCATTCTGACTGCCCCCTTATTCTACGTCCGGCAGGTCTTCGTCTGCCATTTCTCTGGCGGCGAGCTTGGCGCCCGCGCCGATGCGCACGCCCTCGGCTACGACGGCCACGCCCCACTTATCCACATCGCCGTCCGACGGACTGCCGCCGACCGACGCGCCCTTGGCGATCACGGCCTTTTCCGCCACGATCGAGTAGCGCACGGTCGCGCCCTCCTCGACGACAGCGCCCGGCATCAGGATGGAATACTCCACCTTGGCGCCCTTGCCGATCTTGACATCCGAGAACAGCACGGACTCGGACACCTCGCCCATGATCTCACAGCCCTCGGAGAGCAGGGTATGCTTGACCGACGCATCCTTGGCGGTGAAGTGCGGGGGCGAACCGGTGGTGCGGCCGTAGATCTTCCACGAATCGTCCGACAGGTTGAGGCCGGAGTTGGGCGAGAGCAGATCCATGTTGGCTTCCCACAGGCTCTCGATCGTGCCGACATCCTTCCAGTAGCCCTCGAAGCGGTAGGAGACCATCTTTTCGCCGTTGTTCAGCATGGCGGGGATGATGTCCTTACCGAAGTCGTTGGAGGACTTGGGATCCTGCTCATCCTCGGTCAGATACTTGCGCAGCTTTTTCCACGAGAAGATGTAGATGCCCATCGAGGCCAGCGTGGACTTGGGCTCCTTGGGCTTTTCCTCGAACTCATAGATCGTGCCGTCCGGGTTGCAGTTCATGATGCCGAAGCGAGAGGCCTCTGCCAGCGGCACATCGAGCACCGCGATGGTCGCGTCCGCGCCGGTCTCCTTGTGCTGGCGGAGCATCTCGTTGTAATTCATCTTGTAGATGTGGTCGCCCGACAGGATCAGCACATACTCGGGGTCATAGTCGTCGATGAACTGGATGTTCTGATAGATCGCATTGGCCGTGCCCTTGTACCACTCCGAGGTCTTGCCCTTCTGGTACGGCGGGAGCACATAGACACCGCCGCGCAGGCGGTCGAGATCCCACGTCTGGCCTGAGCCGAGGTAGGCGTTGAGCACGTGCGGCTCATACTGGGTGAGCACGCCGACGGTGTCGATGCCCGAGTTGACGCAGTTCGACAGCGGGAAGTCGATGATGCGGTATTTGCCGCCGAACGGCACCGCAGGTTTGGCGACCTTTTTCGTCAGCACATACAGACGGCTGCCTTGGCCGCCCGCGAGAAGCATGGCTACGCATTCCTTTTTCCGATACATTGAACATACGCTCCTTTTACTTGCGCTACACGCATTTATTCTACGCCGCTCCGGCGCATCCTCACACGGACGAACTCAATCCTCGCTGTCCTGCCGGGCAGCGGCCTTGGGCTCTGTCGTGGTCACGGCTTTTTCTCCTGTCTTGG
>JAUNJI010000110.1 GCA_030533295.1 Eubacteriales bacterium | reverse complement strand
TGTGAGCGGTCGTTTTTTGTTCGTCGTCTGTCAGAGCGGCGCGAAGCCGAAATAGCTGAGCAGTCCATCATAGATGCCCAGCGCGAAGCCATAGGGGTCGTCGCGCAGGCGCTGCGCGTCGGCGGGATCGGTCAGATAGGCCAGTTCGACCAAGATCGCGGGCATCTGGGTGCGCCGCAGCACGAACAGCCCGGTGTTGATCCGCACGCCGTTGTCCTTGGTGCCGACGCGCTGCACGATGCCGTTGAGCACGTGCTGCGCCAGCCAATAGGACTGCGTGTTCGCCTGATAGACATAGACCTCGGTGCCGTTGATCGCCGGGTTAGTGTTGGCATTGCAGTGGATGCTGATAAAATAATCCGCAGGCCAGCTATTGGCCATGCGGACGCGGGCAGCCAGACTGGTGCTGTTGCTCGTGCCGAGCACCTCGTTGGGGTCGTTGCGGCTGAGCCGCACCGCGAACCGCGGATCGGCGCGCAGCAGGTCGGCCAGATAGACGCCGACGATATAGTTGACATCCTGTTCGCGCAGCTCGCCGCCTTCCGCGCCCGTGTTGGGGCCGCTGGGGTTGTGCCCCTGATCGATAAAGATCCGGATCGCCACATCATCACCTCCTCGCTCCATGCTATGCCCGCCGCCGCCCGGCGGTCACGGTTGACGGCGGTGCGCAGAGGTGCTATGCTAAGGGAAAACGAGGGGAGAAGGGGCGCGTCCGGCGCCGCCATCCCTGCGCGAAAAGGAGACCCATCCCATGACCGAGATCGATCAGGCGTTCGTGGACGCCATCCTGCCCCGGCGCGACCCGGCGGCGGACAAGGATAGCTTTGGCCGCGTGCTGTGCGTGTGCGGCGCAGCGGGCTACACCGGCGCTGCATATTTTGCCGCGCAGGGCGCGGTGCGCATGGGCAGCGGCGTGGTCACGCTGGCTGTCCCGACGCAGGCGTGGCCGGTGCTGGCCGTCAAGCTGAACGAGCCGGTCGTGCGTCCGCTGCCCGGTGGGGCGGATGGCACGCTCGACCGCGCCGCCGTGCCCGAGCTGCTCGCGCTGGCCGCGCGGGCGGATGCGGTGCTGATCGGCTGTGGGCTGGGGCGGTCGCCCGGCGTGACAGAGGCGGTGTGCGCCGTGCTCGCGCAGGCGACCTGCCCGGTCGTGGTGGATGCAGATGGCATAAACGCGCTGGCCGCGCATAAGGATGTACTGAGGCAGGCGGCGCAGCCGGTCATCCTGACCCCGCACGCACGGGAGTTCGCGCGGCTGTCCGGCATCGCGCACGCGACGCCAGACGAGCTGGCGGCCTTCGCGCAGCAGATGCGCTGCATCGTGCTCTATAAGGGGCATCGCACGCTGATCGCCGCGCCGGATGGCGGGCTGTACCGCAACCATTCGGGCAATCCCGGCATGGCCAAGGGCGGCAGCGGCGATGTGCTGGCGGGCATGATCGTCTCACTGTGCGGACAGGGCATCCCGTCCGTGCAGGCGGCGTGTGCGGCCGCTTGGCTGCATGGCCGCGCCGGCGACTGCGCTGCCAACGCGCTGAGCGAATACGGCATGACGCCCAGCGATCTGCTGGGGCAGTTGCCCGGTCTGCTCAAACGCTATAACACGAGGGAGTGGTGATCTGAAGCAGATCGTATGCGCGGCGCTGCTGGCGCTGCTGCTGTCCGGCTGCGGCGGCACGGTGGACGAGGAGAGCGTGCGCGCACACTTCGCCGCGCTGCCCGGCTTGGAGGCACACGTCAAGATCGTATCCGATCTGGGCGATGCGACGCTGGGCTATGAGCTGGACTATGTGTACGATAAGCAAGGCGCCGATACCTTCACCTTGACAGCGCCTGCGGCGCTCGCCGGGATCGAAGGCGCGCTCACCGGGACGGACGAAGCCTCGCTGGAGCTGCGGTACGACGGCCTCGCGCTGGACGATGCGATGCCCCAGCGCCCGGGGCTGACCCCGGCGGATGCGCTGTTCGGCCTGCTGGCCGATCTGCGCACCGCGCAGCCCGCCCAGCAGTGGGAGGAGCGCGTCGAGGGCGAAACGCTGCTCGTGCTGCGGTATGAGGGCGAGGATCGGGACGGAACGATACAAAAACAGGTATGGCTGACCCAAAAAGAGCTGCGCCCGGTCTGCGCAGAGCTGTATGCAGACGGGACACGGGTGCTCTTTTTGCAGGTGACGGACTACCGCGAACGATAAGAGCAGGAAGAGGATAAGACGATGGAACCAAGCAAGCACCGCATTTGGGCGGAGATCGATCTGGACACGATCGAACACAATTATCGCGTGATCTGCGCACAGGCCAAGTCGCCTGTGCTGTGTGTGGTCAAGGCGGACGCATATGGGCACGGTGCGATCCCGGTCGCCGTGCGCTTGCAGAAGGCGGGCGCACCGTATTTCGCGGCCGCGACCGTGG
>JAUNJI010000052.1 GCA_030533295.1 Eubacteriales bacterium | reverse complement strand
AGATCGACCAGCTCGTCAAGGTCACCGATTGCTACTATGGCGTGATGAAGGCGCTTTTAAAATAGTATTTTGTTCCCTAACGGATCAAAAAATATATAGAATGGAGAAAAAGCAATGGAAAAGTACGATCTGATCATCAAAAACGCTAATGTCGTTTCTCCCGAGAACACGATCCTTTGCGACATCGCCGTAAAGGACGAGAAGATCGCCGGTCTCGGCTCTTATGATGCCAAGGATGCGGCGAAGTGCATCGACGCGGCAGGCAAATATGTGATGCCCGGCGGCGTAGAGGCGCATATGCATTGCCATTGCCCGTTCCAGGGCGTGACTGGCAAGATCGATTTTGACACGCAGAGCGTTGCAGCCGTTTACGGCGGCGTGACTACTTACATGGATTTCTCCAATATGAGCCGTGGCCAGTCTCCCTATCAGCAAGTACTGGAACGCGCCAAAGAGATGGAGAAGTCCATTATCGATTATGGCGTACATGGCAAATTCCTCGATGCCACTCCGGAGGCCGTTGCCGATATGGAAAAGCTGGTGGAGAATGGCTTCCCGACCTTCAAGATCTTCATGACCTATGACGTGATGTGCAACGACGCGGATATGGACGTGCTGTTCAAGAAGGCATCCGAGCTCCATGCGATGCCCATGGTACACTGCGAGGACAACACCATCGCCACCGAGAACGACAAGAAGTTCAAGGAAGCCGGCGACACGAGCTGGCCGAGATTCGCGGACAGCAAGCCGGTCGAGTGCGAGGCTGAGGCGTTCAAACGCGCTGTTGGTTGCGCCACCAAGAACAACAGCGCGCTGCTGGTCGTGCATACCACCACAGATCTGGCACTGAGCGTGGCACGCGAGGTGCAAAAGGATAAATTCCCGCTCTATGTAGAGACCGGTCCGCACTACCTGACCCTGACGAGAAAGCTCTACGACGATCCGCAGCGTGGCCATCTGGCGATCTGCTCTCCCCCGCTGCGCACCGAGAAGGAGCAGGCTGAGCTGTGGGCTGGCATCCAGGATGGCACCATCCGCCTGATCGGCTCGGATGACTGCTCATTCTACTTCTCCGAGAAGTCCATGAACCTGCAAAAGGATGAAGACGGCAACTGGATCGAGCCGAACTACATGAAGGTAGTCAACGGCCTGAGTGGACTGGAACTGCGCCTGCCGCTGATGCTGTCCGAGGGCGTCAACAAGGGTAGGATCTCGATCAACAAGGTCTGCGAGCTGACCAGCACCAACGTGGCCAAGATCTACGGCTGCTATCCGCAGAAGGGCGCCATCGCTGTGGGCTCCGATGCCGACCTCGTTATCGTCGATATGGACAAGAAGGTCACGCTGAACCAGGATGTGCTGCACAACGGCATGGACTACTGCCTGCATGAGGGCATGGAGGTCACCGGCTGGCCTGTGACGACGATCGCCCGCGGTACTGTACTGATGGAAGACCGGGCATTCAAGGGGGTCGACCATAAGGGCAAGTTGATCCGGAGACATATCGATGCGGCGCGATTTGAGACCTGTGATCTGAATAAATAATCACAAGGAGAGGGAAAAATGAACGAGAAAAACAAAAGCCTGCGTAGTCAGGAGCTGCTCCCCACCCAAGAAAAGGATCGCACCATGTCCTTGGCGGATTACATCCTGCTGTGGGCTGGTATGACCATCAATATCGTTGCGTTCAGCTTAGGCGCGCAGTATTATGACGGCGGAAACGGCCTGTCCCCCGTGACCATGATCTGGGTCATGCTGGTGGGCTACGGCATCGTGACCGTATTCACCACCATGGTCGGCGATATCGGAACGAAATACGGTATCCCGTTCGCCGCCTTTATCCGTGCGCCCTTCGGTTATAAGGGCTCGTGCGTAGCCAGTGTGATCCGTGCGCTACCCGGCATGTATTGGTTCGGCTTTTTGACCTATGTCGGCGCAGAAGCGCTCAACCATATCATTGGTATGTTCATCCCTGGTTTCGACAATGTGACCCTGATGATCATCGTATTCGCGATCGTACAGATCCTCAACACCATGTATGGTCTGGAGGCGATGGCGAAGTTCGACTGGATCGCCATCCCGGCACTGGCTATCATGTTCGGTGCGATCCTCGTGACGACCCTGACCAAGTACAACATCTCTATCCCGGATATCATGGGCACGCAGACGGCTGGCGGCTATCCCATCCCCTACGCCATCGCCGGTATCGCGGGCGGCTGGATCACCATGGCGCTGAACGGCAGCGACCTTTCCCGCCAGATCAAGCACGTAGAGGGCTATGAGAAGATGAGCTTCTTTGGCCGCAATCGGCGTGCCATCGTAGGTCAGGTCATCGGCCTGATGTTCGTAGGCGTATTCACCATGCTGATCGGCGCCGCCTCCGGCATCGTCAGCGGCTACTGGGATCTGAACGACGTTATCCCGGATCTGTTCACCAACAAGGTGGCGCTGGTCCTCTGCTTCTTGACGCTGGCTTTCGCGCAGTGGTCTACCAATACGGCGGCCAACCTGATGCCGCCCTCCATGGCTATGCTGAACATCTTCCCCAAGATGAGCTATAAGCTGAGCGTTACGATATGCGGTGTCATCTCCATCCTGATGATGCCCTGGAAGCTGGAGAGCCAGGGAGGTTTCCTCGTCATGGTACAGGGTTGGATCTCCCAGATGCTGGGGCCCATCATCGGCGTCATGCTGGTAGATTATTTCCTGATCCGCAAGATGAAACTGAACGTCAAGGATCTGTACTGTGCTGATGGTCAGTACAACTACTATAAGGGCTTCAATATCAGCGCCATCCTCACACTGGTCATCTCCTTTGTGTTTGGGCTGTTCTGCGGAAGCTATGCATTCTTCGCCGGACTGGGGTGCAGCGTCGTGCTTTACTACATCCTGATGAAGAATGTCACCATGAAAAAATACGAGCAGCACATCGGTGAGGAGATCCTGTTCGATCCCGATGTGGACTGATCAAGAGAGAAGGTTCCTTTCATGAGCATATTGATCAAAAACGGTCTGATCGTCGATGGTACGGGCAAGGCGGGCTTCGTGGCCGACCTGCTGATCGATGACGACCGCATCGCCAAGATCGGCGCGCTGGGCGATGTCAGCGCGGACGAGGTCATCGACGCGACCGGCCTGGTCGTCGCGCCGGGCTTCATCGACACCCATTCCCATTCCGACCTGCAGATCCTGACCGATCCGCTGGTCACGCCCAAGGTCAAGCAGGGCATCACGACCGAGATCTTGGGGCAGGACGGCATCTCGATGGCGCCGCTGCCGGTCGAGTACATCAGCCCGTGGCGCAAGAACCTCGCCGGTCTCGACGGCGACAGCGACGACATCGACTGGGAGTTCAAGACCACCGAGGGCTACCTCAAGATGATCGACGACGTAAAGCCCGGCCTCAACGAGTGCTATCTCGTGCCGCACGGCAACATCCGCATGGAGGCCATGGGGCTGGAGAACCGCCTGCCGAACGACGAGGAGCTGGAGAAAATGCGCCAGATCACCCGCCGCGAGATGGAGGCCGGTGCGATCGGCCTGTCTACCGGCCTGATCTATATGCCCTGCGCCTACTCCGAGTCCAAGGAGATCATCGAGATGTGCAAGGTGGTCGCGGAATACGACGGCCGCTTCGTGATCCATCAGCGCAGCGAGGCCGACACCATCCTCGATTCGATGGAGGAGGTCATCAAGATCGGCCGCGAGTCGGGCGTCAAGATCCACTACTCGCACTTCAAGGTCTGCGGCAAGAAGAACTGGGACAAGGTCGATAAGGTCGTCGAGCTGCTCGAGCAGGCGCAGAAGGAAGGCATCGATGTCTCCTTCGATCAGTACCCCTACGTCGCCGGCAGCACCATGCTGGGCGTGATCCTGCCCCCGTGGGTGCACGACGGCGGCACCAACAAGGTGCTCGAGCGTCTGGCTGACCCCGAGCTGCGCAAAAAGATGGTCTATGACATCGAGCACGGCATCCCCGGCTGGGACAACTTCGTCGAGTTCGCCGGGCTGGACAAGATCTTCGTCACCAGCGTCAAGACCGAAAAGAACCAGGACGCGGTCGGCCTGAGCCTGAGCGAGCTGGGCGCGCTGCGCGGCAAGGATCCCTATGAGGCCACCTTCGACCTGCTCCTCGAGGAGGAGAACGCGGTCGGCATGGTCGATTTCTACGGCACCGAGGAGCACGTCCAGCGCTTCATGAAGCGCCCGGAGATGAACGCCTGCACCGACGGCCTGCTCGGCGGCAAGCCCCATCCGCGCGTGTTCGGCGCGTTCCCCCGCATCCTCGGCAAGTATGTGCGCGAGGACAAGGCGCTGACGCTCGAGGAGGCCATCTACAAGATGACCAAAAAGCCGGCCACGACCTTCAACATCGCCGATCGCGGCGAGCTGCGCGAGGGCGCTTACGCCGACATCACCATCTTCGACCCCGAGACCGTCATCGACAAGGGCACCTTCACCGATCCGGTGCAGTATCCCGAGGGCATCGAATACGTCATCATCAACGGCCGCCTGACCATCAAGAACGGCGAGCACACCGGCGCACAGAACGGCTTCGTGCTGCGCCAGAAGAACAAGGAGGTCGTCAAGTAACATGGCAAAGACCGTACTGAACACCACCAACGCACCGGGCGCTGTCGGCCCCTATGTGCAGGGCATCCGCGCGGGCGAGCTGGTCGTTTGCTCGGGTCAGCTGGGCATCGACCCCGCCACCGGCAAGATGCCGGACACCGTGGCCGAGCAGGCGCACTGCTCGATGAAAAACCTGGGCGCGATCTTGGCCGAGGCCGGCTGCGGCTATGGCGACATCATCAAGACGACCATCTTCCTGACCGATATGGCCGACTTCGCCGTGGTCAACGAGATCTACAAGTCCTACTTCGACGGCTCCTTCCCTGCTCGCTCCTGCGTGCAGGTGGCCAAACTGCCGCTGGGCGGTCTGGTCGAGGTCGAGTGCATGGCCGTCGCCCCCTAAGGCGCATCGATGCACATCCGATCAGCCCCGTGCTGATCCCCATACCCGCATAAAGACCGGGTTTACAGTCCATCCCCCTCTTTGACTGTTCTTCTACTCTCCCGGTTTTTATGGAAAACGGCGGCTTTTGCCGCCGTTTTTTTATGCCTGCGCCGCGGGGAGGAAAAAGGGAGCGCGGCAGCGCGGCGATATGCCACGCTGCCGCGCTCCGGCGCGTCCTCAGTCGTCCGTTTTGCTCTTGTGGCGGCTGCCGAACACCTCTGCGCGGATGTCGGCGGCGGCCTCAGCCTCGCGCTTGCGGCGGCGGCGATGGTCGAGATACGAGATGTACAGATACTTGCGGATCACGAACAGCAGCCCGACCGCGACCACGGTCAGCAGGTTTTCCAGCGGCGCGGTGTGCTCGACCACCATCTGGCGGGCGATCGCCAGCAGCATGACATCGACGACCGAATCGATCGTGTAGCTGCTGATCATCTTGATCAGCTCGATGCCGATGATGATGAGACAGGCATCGCTCAGCCGCGATTGCAGGTAATGCGGCTCCAAAAACAGCGCCGAAAAATCGGTCGTGCACACCAGACCGATGCTGGAGATCAGACAGCCGATCAGGATGATGAGCCCCAGCACGACCTCGATCGCGGTCGCCGCGATCGAGATCCGCTCCCGCAGATCCCTATTCGTTTCCATTTCCCATGTTCCTCCATTTCCATTTTTTCCAGTATAACACAGGTCGCCGCCGCCCTGCAACAGCCGCCGCGCAGGATCGATATTTTTTTGTCGATCGCGCTGCCGCTTTGACAAAGCATCCGGTTTTCCCGTATAATACCCATAGTGCGGCTGCGCCGTCTGTCCCCCGCCGGGCGTTTCGGCGGCGCGGACGACCGCCCCGGCAGCCCCTTTTTCCCCCGGCCACAGGCGGGACGCGCCGGCCGGCGGCCATATCATATCAGGAGGTTCTTGACCAATGAATATCATCGACCTGCGGAGCGACACCGTCACCCAGCCGACCCAAGCCATGCGCGACGCGATGGCGACCGCCGTGGTGGGCGACGACGTGTTCGACGACGACCCCACCCTGCACGAGCTGGAGGACTATGCGGCCAAGCTGCTCGGCAAGGAGGCGGCCGTGTTCGTCACCTCCGGTATGCAGGGCAATGCGTGCGCCCTGCTGGCGCACACCCGCCGTGGGGACTGCGTGGTGATCGACCCCCATTCCCATATCGCCGACCATGAGGCCGGTTCCTATGCCCAGCTGGCGGGCGTTTCGCTGCGCTTTCCCAACAGCGTCAACGGCACGATGGATCCCGCGTCCGTCCGCGCCTGCCTGACCGACGACCGCGATCCGCAGATCGCCCCGGCCACGCTGGTCGTGCTCGAAAACGCCCATTCCACCGGCGCGGTCGTGTCGGTCGCGTCCATGGAGGCGGTCTATCAGGTCGCCCATGCGGCCGGAGCGGGCGTGCATCTGGACGGCGCGCGCCTGTTCAACGCGGCGGCCGCGCTCGGCGTGACCGACGTGCGCGAGCTGACGCAGTATTGCGACACCGTGATGTGCTGTCTGTCCAAGGGGCTGTGTGCGCCGGTCGGCTCGATCCTCGCCGGTCCCAAGGCGCTGATCTGGCGGGCGCGGCGGGCGCGGCGGATCCTGGGCGGCGGGATGCGGCAGGCGGGCATCCTCGCGGCGGCCGGGCTGATCGCGCTGCGCGACATGACCGCGCGGCTGCCCGATGACCACGCCAACGCCGCCTATCTGGGCGACCTGCTCGACCAGATCGACGGCATCACGGTCGCCCGCGACCGGCTGGCGATCGACATGGTGTTTTTCGACGCCGACTGGGCGGCGGACAAGGCCGCCCGCTACCCGGATTGGATGCGTGCGCACGGCGTCAAGGTGACGGGCTGCATGAACGGCGAATACCGCATGGTCTGCCACCACGACATCGCCCGCGCCGACTGCGACACGGTCGCCGCGCTGCTGCGCACCTTCGCGGCTGAGGGCTGAGCCGATGGCAGACAGTATGCTGCGCCGCCTGCTGCGGCTGGTGGCCGGGATCGCGGTCAGCGCGGTCGGCATCGTCATGATGCTCCGCGCCAACATCGGTCTGGAGCCGTGGAGCGTGCTCCAGCAGGGCATCTCGCAGTCCACCGGCATGACCTATGGCGTGGCCTCGATGCTGGTCGGCGCGATCGCGATCGGCGTGGCCGTGCTCTATGGCGAGCGCTTCGGCGTGGGCACGCTGCTCAACATCTTTCTGTGCGGCGCGTGCATCGATCTGCTGCTCTGGCTGGACTGGGTGCCCCAGATGCACAGCCTGCCCGCCGGTATCGCCATGCTGCTGGGCGGGCTCGAGCTGCTCGTGCTCGGCACGTGGATGTATATGCGCAGTGCGCTCGGCGTGGGGCCGCGCGACGCGCTGATGGTCGCCCTCGCCCGCAAGACCGGCCGCTCGGTCGGCCTGTGCCGGGTCGTCATCGAGCTGGGCGCGATCGTCGTCGGCTATCTGCTCGGCGGACAGGTCGGGCTGGGCACGGTGATCGGCGGGGTCGGGCTGGGCTCGCTGTTCGACCTCAATTTCCACCTGCTGCGCTTCCAAGCCGCCCAGCTGCATCAGGAGAGCATGGCCGAGACGCTGCACCGCCTGCGCGGCCGTCGGCCGCAGCCGTGAGCGCCGCAGCCCCAAACGAAAAACGGGAGGACGTTGCCCCTCGACGGGTCACGTCCTCCCTTTTTTATCCTTCCGATCGATGCGGCCGCTCGACCGGGATGCCCTGCGCGGCGGCGGCCTCCAACAGCTGCTCGTTCGCGCGGTTGAGCGCCCCGAACCGGGGCACGCAGCACAGCACGCGGGCACAGCCGCGCAGCACCTGCTGCGCCTGCGCGACGGTCGCCGATCGGATCGGCTGGAACGCCTGCTCGGCCACGACCTGCGCGGCCAGCGCACGGGCCACCGGATAGTCGATGTCGTTTTCGTGCAAGATCCCCGCCGCGAAGGGCACGCCCTGCCGCTGGCACTGACGATAGGCCGGCAGGCCGCTGCCGCCCCCGCCGATCACGAACACCTGCGGCGCGCCCTGCGGCCGCTCGAGCTCGACGCAGCCGTATACCTCGTTGTAGCTGCCCCGCGTCATGCCGTAGAGCTGCTCGATGTACCCGCCCGAGAACACCTCGTCGGGCGTGCCGCAGCGATCGACCCGATCGCCCCGGATGCACAGCACCCGGTCGGACACCTTGTGCGCCAGATCGAGCTCATGCAGCGACAGCACGACCGCGAGCTGCCGCTCGCGCACCAGCTCCTTGAGCACGGTGAGCAGCTCGGCCTTGTAGCGGATGTCGAGGAACGAGGTCGGCTCGTCGAGCACGAGCACATCGGGCTGCTGGCACAGCGCCCGGGCGAGCAGCACGCGCTGGCGCTGCCCGTCGCTGACGCGGGCGAAATCCCGGTCGAACAGGTCGAGCGCGTGCACCAGCGCCATCGCCTCGCGCACCTGCCGCCTGTCCTCGTCCGTGAGCAGCCCCAGCCGCCCGGTATAGGGATAGCGGCCGGCGGCCGCCACGTCGCCGCAGGTCATCCACTCGGTGCGCACGCGCCCGGTCAAAAGCACCGACAGCGACCGCGCCACCTGCCGGCCGCTCATCTCGTCCATCGGGCGGCCGGACAGGTAGACCCGCCCGCCCAGCAGCTCCAGCTGCCGCACGAGGCTCTTGAGCACGGTCGATTTGCCCGCGCCGTTCGGGCCGATCAGCGTCAGGATCTCGCCTTTTTTGACGTGCAGCTCGACCTCACGGAGCAGCGGCACGCCGTCGTAGCCGACGGTGATGCGGTCGGCGTGCAGCAGATAGTCGTCCATGCGTCCTCCCTTCTCAGTCGTCCCGCAGGCGGCGGCGCAGCATGATCGCGATCACGACCGGCGCGCCGAACACCGCCGTCACCGAGCTGATCGCCAGCTCGGTCGGGGCGAACACCGTGCGTGCGATCAGGTCGCACAGCAGGCAGAACACCGCGCCGCCCATGAGGCACCCGGGGATCATCAGGATCGGCCGGGTCGTGTGCAGCAGCCCCTTGACCAGATGCGGCACCGCGATGCCCACGAACGAGATCGGCCCCGCGAACGCCGCCACGCACGCCGACAGCACGCCCGACAGCACGATCAGCGCCAGCCGGAAGCGCCGCAGATCGACGCCCATGCTCTGCGCATAGCCCTCGCCCAGCTGGTAGGCCGCCATCGGCTTGGACAGCAGGAAGGTGAGCACGGCCGCCACCAGCACGGCCGGAGCGAGCACGGCCAGATCGCGCCACGCGATACCGGAAAAGCTGCCCTTCGTCCAGTTATGCAGGTTGATGATGTTGCTGTCCTCCGCGAAGGCCACGACGAAGTCGGTGATCGCCGAGCAGATGTCGCCGATCATCACGCCGCAGACGATCAGCAGCGCGCTGCGCCGCACGCGCCGGGCGCACAGCAGCACGAAGCCCATCGCCACCATCGCGCCGACGAAGGCCGCCGCGATCATGCCCGCCGAGCTGAGCAGGATCCCCCGCCCGAGCAGGCCGATCATGACCAGCGCGACCGCCAGCCGCGCCCCCGACGAGATGCCCAGCAGAAAGGGGCTGGCGATCGGGTTGGCGAAAAAGGTCTGCATCAAAAAGCCGGAGACCGCCAGCGCC
Source organism: Eubacteriales bacterium (assembly GCA_030533295.1). GTDB lineage: Bacteria > Bacillota > Clostridia > Oscillospirales > Butyricicoccaceae > Agathobaculum. The sequence continues at coordinate 4,008 of JAUNJI010000052.1, read as the reverse complement.
CCGCCCAGCAGCGCGGCCGCCAGCGCCCGCGGCAGGCGCAGCTGCCAGATCACGACGGCGGCCTCGCCGCGGCGCAGCAGGCCATCCCACACCGCGCCCGGCGACAGCCGCACGCTGCCCCAGCCGACATTGCACGCGAACAGCGCCACCGCCAGCACCGCCAGCAGGGCGAAGGCCAGCGCGACGCGCCGCCGCCGCTTTTGCTCCATCGTGCGCTCCCTCCTTTGGGTCATGCCGTCATGTCAGGCGGTAGAGATAGGTCAGCGCGGCCGGATCGGGGTCGTCCTCTGTCAGCACGGTGTGCATATCCCGGATCAGGTCGCCCAGCCCCATCGCGGATTGGAACAGGTTTTGCGCGGTGCACCACACGTCGCCCGTCTGCACGGCCTTGCAGTGCGCCAGCAGCGGGCTCTTTTGCAGCAGCTCGTCCAGCGTGCGCACGCCGCCGTCGATCGCGCTGTTGTAGATCAGGCAGTCGGCGTCCTTGGCGCCCTCGTAGAACGCCTCCATTTGCAGATTGACCGTCGAGAGCGCGTTTTCGCCGCCGAGGTCGTCGAACACATAGCGGCCGCCCGCCATCTCGATCATTTTGGCCACATAGTCGCTGGCGCGGCGCACGTTGGCCGCCCCATTGCTGGTGATCGAGAAAAAGGCCACGCTCTTGCCGGTGCTGGGCTGGTCGAGCACGCCCTCCAGCCCTTCGAGCGCCTGCGCATAGACGGCCTGCGCCTCGTCCTCCTTGTCCAGCAGCAGCCCGTACAGCTTGATCCACTCCATCCGCCCGAGCGGGCTGCTCTCATAGCTCGAGCGCTCGACCAGCACCGGCACGCCCATCCGCTCGAGCTGTTCCTTGACCGCGGGCGCGTGGTAGATCATGGTCGATTCGATCGCCAGGTCGCAGCCCTCGGTGTAGATGCGCTCATGATCGGGCGCACTGTATTTGCCGGCGTACAGGATGTCGCCCGCCTCCATGGCCTGTCTGGCCTCGTCGATGTACCAGCCCTCGGCCTTGGTGCCGGACAGGCGGATGCTGTCCAGCCCATCGAGCGCGCGGAACAGATCCATCGCCGAGGTCGCCACCAGATAGATCCGGTCGAGCGGCTGCTGAAGCACCGTCACCTCGGGCGCGAGGCCGTCGGGCACCGCCCCATCGGGCGGCACGACCAGATAGCAGCCGCCATCGGCGATCTGCACGCGGGCATAACCGTCCTGATAGTGGGTGATCGCGAATTGGTCGGCATAGTCGAGCGGCAGCTCGTCCTGATAGGACAGGCCGCACCAATCGTGTTCGCTCGGTCGCGCCGCCTGCTGCGGCGCGGCGCAGCCCGCCAGCAGCACGAGCACGAGGGCGAGCGCGGTCAGTTTTTTGCTCATGCCGCCGGTGTGATCGAGGCGGCATCCAGCCGCAGCGTGTAGTCGATCTCATGCGGCTGGCTCATCGCGACCGTGTCGGCGACGACCGGCATCGCCCAGTCGAAGCAGCTGACCGGGATCGTGCACACCGAGTGGCCGTCCTCTATCGTGGTGTCGTAGCGCACACCGTCCACCTTCATGTAATCGTAATTCGGGCTGCTCCACACGACGGTCAGCTGCACCGCGCCGTCCTGCACGGTCAGGGTGGCGGGCGAGGCCACGCTCGCTCTGCCCGAGCCGCCCGCCAGCGTCACCTCGACCTGATAGGTGCCGTCCGCCAGCGCCAGACTGTCCGGCGTGGTCACGATGCCCGGCGCGAACGCCGTCACCGGCAGCGAATCCGCGCGGAACAGCAGCGTGCGCGCATACCATTTCTCCTTGCGGTCGCTGAAGGCCGCGCAGTCGATCCCCTGATCGAGCGCTTCGACCGGCACGGTGAAATGATGCGTGCCGTCGGCCGCCTCGACGAAGGGGATATAGTCGCCCTCGTCCGCCGCCGCGGCCTGCTCGCCCGTGCCCATGTATACATAGCGGTAGCCCGTGCCGCCCATGGTCATCTCGGCGGTCATTTCGCCGCCCTGCACGGTCAGCGTGCAGTCGGTGATCTGGAACATCGCCGAGCTGGAGTCCACGACGACCGCATAGCTGCCGTCCTGCACCTTGTCGCCGCCGATCGGCACCATGCCCTCCTCGACGACCTGCTCGACCTCGCTCATCTCGCCCGCACCGGCGACCTTGTCCTCCACCGGCTGCTGCGCCTGCTGTTCCTGCTGCTCTTGCTGCGCCTGTGCATCGTCCTGCGCGGGGGCGCTGCAGCCCGCGAGCAGCAACAAGCCCAGCGCGAGCGCGCCTATCTTCTTGTTCATCCTCGTTTTTGCGACCCGACCGACCGGGTCGCGCCTCCTTTCCGTCGTAAAGGGGCCTCCGGTCAAGACCGGCGAGGCCCCTTCGTCTGTTCGTTTTTCGTTCAGCCCAAGCTGTCGATCGCCGCCTGCGCGTGCTGCGCGAACAGCTGCTGGATCGCGGGCAGCTCGCCCAGACCGCGCAGCTCGATCACGACCTCGTAGCCTGCGCCCTCGAACGCGCTCTTCCACGAGTCCTCCTCGTCGCTGGCCATGTCGTTGTTGGCATGGTCGCCCGCCACGATCATCAGCGGACGCAGCACCACGCGCTCATAGTCGCCCTGCTGCACCATCGCCAGCACGTCGTCCAGCGTGGGCGCGGCCTCGACCGTGCCGACATAGTGATCGGTGTGTCCCGCATCGTGCAGCACCTGCTGCATCTTGGCGTACACGCTGTTGGAGGCCGCCTCGGTGCCGTGCCCCATCAGCACGACGGCGGTCTTGCCGTCCATGTAGTCGGCCGTCTCGTCCGTGACCGCCTGCATGACGATCTGGAAGTCCTCGTCGCTGGTCAGCAGCGGCGCACCGATCACGACCTGCTCGAAGGCATCGGTGTAGGTGGCGACCTCGTCCACCACGTCGTTGTACTCCAGCCCGTTCATCAAGTGGGTGGGCTGCACGACCAGCCGCTTGACGCCGTTCTCGACCGCGCGATCGAGCGCCTCGCCCACGTTGTCGATGCTGACGCCGTCGCGCCGCTTGACGTGCTCGATGATGATCTGGCTGGTGAAGCCGCGCCGCACGTCATAGTCCGGGAAGGCGTCCTCCATGTGCTGCTCGATCGCGCCGATCGTCAGACGGCGGTTGTCGTTGTAGCTCGTGCCGAAGCTGACGACCAGCAGCTCGTCCTCGCCGATGCCGTCGGCGTTGCGGGTGTCGTCCAGACTGGCGTCGCCGGTGGTGTAATCCTCCTCCGGGTCGAGCGCGGGATCGTCAGGCAGCGTGTCCACCGCGTCCTGTCCCGGCGCGTCCGGCGCATCCTGCTGCTGTTGGCTGCCGCAGCCCGCGAGCGCGGCCAGCAGCAGGGCGGCGCTCAAGCTCAGTGCACCGATCCGTTTCCATTCCATACTGTTTCCTCCTTTTTTTCTCTTGGGGATCGACGATCCCGGTCGGGTCGGGGCGCGACGACGCGCCTCTGCCCAAAAAAGGCACAGGGACGGACACGATCGCCGCCCGCGCGAACGCGCAGGACGGCCAGACCGTCGACAAGAGCGGCAACAGTACGATCAATACCTCGTGACCCGGAACGTGACATCCCTGTACCAACAGCCGGCAGGTCTCCTGGCTCGCAGATCGTCACACAGAGCCACCTTCCCGATGTACATCAGTGGCGGGGCAGCACCCCAAAGCCCTGTATTCCCTGCTTACAGTGACGAGATCGCACAGGTCTTGCACCTGTTTCCCTTTTGACCGCTGTCCGCCCTGCGGACGGGCAGCGGCACCGGCTGCTCGCTGGTGCGCACCGGCCTGCACGCAGACCGGCGCTATGCAGTTGTAGCGTTGGGTATAATGTACCTCTTTTTGGCTGCGCTGTCAAGTGCCCTTCGGCGGATCGGGGCGGCGGGCGGACGAACGAAAAGCTGCGCTTTCCTTCACAGGAAAGCGCAGCTTTTTGGCGGAGACAGAGAGATTTGAACTCTCGCGCCGGTTTCCCGACCTACTCCCTTAGCAGGGGAGCCCCTTCACCACTTGG
>JAUNJI010000051.1 GCA_030533295.1 Eubacteriales bacterium | reverse complement strand
GGCTCGTCCGGCGCGGGGGACGGGGCAGACCGCGCCGCGGAGAACTCGACCGGCAGCATGGAATCGTTCAGCACGCCGTCGTCCCCCATCATGTTGACCATGAACTCGACCACGTTCTCCAGCTCGCGGACGTTGCCCTCCCACGCATAGTGCTCCAGCCGGTGCATGGCGCGGTCGGTGAATTTCCAAAAATACTTCTCGAATAGCTCGGCATAGCGCTTGGCGAAGAACTCGGCCAGCTCGCGGATGTCCTCCCGGCGCTCGCGCAGCGGCGGCAGCGAGAGCGGGATCACGTTCAGGCGGTAATACAGATCCTCGCGGAAGCGCTTTTCCCGGATCATCTCCTTGAGGTCTTTGTTGGTCGCCGCGATCACCCGGATGTCGAGCGAGATCACCTGATTGGAGCCGATCCGGCTGAGCTTGCGCTCTTGCAGCACGCGCAGCAGCTTGGATTGCAAGAACAGCGGCATATCGCCGATCTCGTCCAAAAAGATCATGCCGTGGTTGGCCAGCTCGAACTTGCCGATGCGCCCGTTGGGGTCGGCGCCGGTGAACGCGCCCTTGACATAGCCGAACAGCTCGGATTCCAGCAGCGCCTCGGGGATCGCCGCGCAGTTGACCGCCACGAAGCGCTCGTCCTTGCGGTTGCTGGCGCGCCAGATGGCCGTGGCGACCATCTCCTTGCCGGTGCCGCTCTCGCCGGTGATCAGCACGGTCGAGCGGCTCTGGGCGATCTTGAGGATGTCCTCCTTGAGCTGGCGGGTCTTGTCGCTGCTGCCGATGATGCTGCCGCAGTCGTCGCCGCGGACGGTGGCCGTGGCGGCATATTGCCGGGCGTGGACATCCTGCGCGTTTTGGAACACCAGCACGCGGGCATACCCGGCCATGTCGCCGTCCAGCGTTTCCAGATAGCCCATGACCAGAAAGGGCATCCCGTCGATGGTCAGGCTGAACTCGGTGCGGTGCGCGAAATGGTCGCCGGTGGCGCGGATCTGCGCCTGCTTGCCCTCGAGCAGCGGGATCGCCAGCTGGCGGCGGGCGATCGCGTTGGAGGCGGTGATGCTGTCGTTCTCGTCGAGGATCAGCACGCCCTGATCGATATAGGCCATGGTCTTGTGCAGCACGCGGATCAGCGCGTCGCGCTCCTCGATCTTTTGCTTTTCGCGCGATTTGCTGCCGATGAAGTCGGCGATCTGTTCGAGCAAGGCCATGTACAGCGGCTCGTTCTGGACGATCCGCGCCTTTTGCGCGGCCGTGCTGGCCACGATGCCGATCACGCCGATGATCTGCCCGTCCAGCCGCACCGGCATCGAGATCTCGATCTGCTCCTGACAGCTGCCCTTGTTCGGGCAATCCTGACAGATCGGGTCGCGGCCGGGCTCATAGACCACCATCGGCTCGCCCGAGCGCAGCACCATGCCGTAGATATAGCCCTCGATGTGCTGATCGACCTTGCCTTGGAACATCCCGGTGCCGGCCACCCGGCGCAGGCCGTCGTCCACGACCTCGACATCGACGCCGGCCACCTGCGAGATGATGTCGGCGTATTTGGCCACGGTCTGTTGGATCTGGGATAGCGAACTGCCCATGTGCGTCCTCTCTTTCTCCTCCTCACTGATCTGCGCTGTTTCAGCCGCGCTTGCGGCCGGTCGCGCAGGGGATCTGCAATTGCTCGCGGTATTTGGCGACCGTGCGGCGGGACAGCACGCAGTCCCGCTGCGCCAGCAGGGCGCAGAGCTGCTGGTCGGACAGGGGCGCGGCCTTGTCCTCCTGCTCGATCAGCTCGCGGAGCAGGCGGCGGGCGGCCTCAGCGGCCATGCTGTCGCCCGGCTGCTGGCTGCTCTTGCCGGAAAAAAGGTAGCTGATGGGGTAAGCCCCACTGCTGCATTGTAGGTATTTCTCTCGGATCGCCCGGCTGACCGTCGAGGGGTGCACCGACAGCGCCTGCGCGACATCGGCCAGCCGCAGCGGCTTGAGCGCTTTGGGGCCCTGCCGGAAAAAGTCGGCCTGCTGCGCGACGATGTGCTCCATGCAGCGCAGCAGCGTGCTGTCGCGATCGGCGACGGCTTGCAGGATCTGCTGCGCCTGCTGGAGCTTTTCCGACACATACTGGTGCACGGCCGGGTCGTTGGACGAGCTGAGCAGCCCTTTATAGAAGGCGTTGATCCGGAAGGGGGCGCGGTCGCCGTGGGTCAGCCGCACGTGGAGGCCGTCGGCGTCGTCCTCGACCACCACATCGGGATAGAGATAGGCCGCCTGCGGGCTTTTTTGGAAGGCCGCGCCGGGACGGGGGTCGAGCGAGCGGATGATCTGCTCCCACTGGTGGATCGTCTCCACCGAGGTGTCGAGCTGCTGCGCCGCGCTGCGGTATTGGTGCTTGGCCAGCCGCTCGAGGCAGGTCTGCACCAGCGTCACGGGCGCGCCGGAATAGCCCAGCCGCTGGAGCTGGAGGGTCAGGCACTCGGCCAGATCGCGTGCGCCCACGCCCGCCGGATCGAGCGACTGCAACGTGGGCAGCAGGGCTTCGAGCCGGGCGCGGGGCTGGTGCAGCAGGGCGCTGAGCGCGTCGAGATCCTGCCGCAGATAGCCGTCCTCGTCCAGATGGGCGGCGAGGAGCAGCAGGGCGCGTTCGTCGGCCTCGTCCAGCCGCAGGCGCTGGATCTGCCGGGCGAGAAAGCGCTCGAGCGTGTCGTCCAGCCCGCCGTCGTCGCCCATGCGGGACAGCGGATCGGCGCGTTCCTCCTCGGTGGACTGATAATAGCGGTTTTGGTAGTCGTCGTCCTCGAGCCATGCCAGCCGGTCGAGCATCCGGCTGGGCAACGGATCGGCGGCGACCTCATAGGCGCCGTCCCGCTCGACGAGCGGGTTGGATTGCTCGAGCTCTTGCAGATAGCTGTCCAATTCGATCGCGCTCATCTGCAAGATGTTCAGGTGCAGCACCTGCCATTGTTTCAGCTCGTGCTGCTGTGATTGCTGCAAGATCATGCTCCCACCACCCTTTCCTCGGTCTGCTGTATCGGTATGGCTGTCGCAGGGGTTCGGGCAGCCGTGCCCTTCGATGATGCCTCTATTATAGTAGAAACCGCGGCGAGATTCAACCATCATCCGTCCTTTTCCCCGTGGGTAAGAGGGCTGGTCGGGCAAAACGGGCAAAAAAAGACCGCAGCAGCGCTGCGGTCGGGCGGCGGGGCGGCCTCACAGGGGCGCGATCTCGCCCACGCCTTGCAGGATGTAGTGCGGCCGATAGGCATACTGCTCGACATCGGCGCGGCTGGTGCAGCCGGACAGCACGAGCACGGTGTCCAGTCCGGTCTCGATACCGGCGACGATGTCGGTGTCCATGCGGTCGCCGACCATGACGGCCTCGTGCGAGTGCACGCCCAGCAGGCGCAGGCCGGTGCGCATCATCAGCGGGTTGGGCTTGCCGACGTAGTACGCCTGCTTGCCGGTCGCCAGCTCGATCGGGGCGACCAGCGCCCGGCACGCCGGGATCAGGCCGTGCTCGGCGGGGCCGGTCAGGTCGGAGTTGGTCGCGATCAGCCGCGCGCCCTTGTTGACCAGATCGACCGCCTTGAGGATCGTCTGATAGTTGTAGGTGTTGGTCTCGCCCGCGATCACATAGTCGGGATCGACATCGTTCATCACGATGCCGGCCTCATACAACGCGCCGACCAAGCCGGGCGCGCCGATCACATACGCCGAGGCATCGGGCTTTTGGCTGGCGACGAACTTGGCCGTGGCCAGCGCCGAGGTGTAAAAATGCTCCTCGCCGATCTCCAGCCCCATACGGGCGAGCTTTTGCTGCAATTCGAGCGGTGCACGCTCGGAGGAGTTGGTCAAAAACAAGAAGCGCTTGTCCTCGCGTTGCAGCCAATCGACGAAACGGGCGACGCCGTCGAGCAGCTGTTCGCCGTGATAGATCACGCCGTCCATATCGCAGATGAAGCCCTTCTTTTCGCGGAGCTGCTGCAATTTTTCTTCGGTCATATCGATGATCTCCTTTCTGTGGTGAGTACTATCCTCTTTTATTATGCGGGCAAAGCGCAGCAGCGTCAAGGGGCAAAGCGGCGCGGTGTGTGAATACTGTGTAAAAGAGAAGGGATTTGCGCGGGCGGGCGGGATATGCTATACTGATACCACGATAGGAATGGAGAGGATCTTATGCCGATGAGCGGACCGATGCGTGCCGCGCTGCACACGCTCAGCCAGGCCGCCAATATCGATGTCGGGCGCACCTATAAGCTGTCCCGCGCGCTGCGCGGGCTGCGTGCGCCGCTGTCGCCCCTGTACCATCTGTGGGATCACACGCTCGAGCGCGATGGGCGGCCGATCCGCGTGCGCCTGTATGCCCCGCACACCCAGCGGGACGGGCGGCTGCTGCTGTTTTTCCACGGCGGCGGCTGGGTGCTCGAGAGCGTGGACACCTATGACGCGGTCTGCCGCCGGTTGGCGCGGCGCACCGGCTGCCGGGTCGCGTCGGTCGAGTACGGCCTCGCGCCCGAGCACCGCTTTCCCGCGGGGCTGGAGGACTGCTACGCCGCCGCCCGCGCGGTGTACCGCTGCCCCGAGCAGTTCGGCGTGCGCTCGCACGAGATCACGCTGATCGGCGACTCGGCGGGCGGCAATCTGGCGGCGGCGGTGTCGCTCATGGCGCGTGACCGGGGCGAGTTCGCGGTCGCGCAGCAGATCCTGATCTACCCCGCCACCTATAACGACCATACGCCGTCGTCGCGCTTCGCCTCGGTGCGCGAAAACGGCGCGGATTACCTGCTGACCGCCAAGCGCGTGCGCGATTATATGGCGCTGTACGCGGGCGGCGACCCGCGCAGCATCACCGACCCCTATTTCGCGCCGCTGCTCGCGCCCGACCTGTCCCGCCAGCCGCGCACGCTGGTGATCACGGCGGAATACGACCCGCTGCGCGACGAGGGCGAGGCCTATGCCTATGCGCTGCGCCGGGCGGGCAACGAGGTGTCGCTCTATCGCATGGCGGACGCGCTGCACGGGTATTTTTCGCTGCCCGCGCGGTTCGAGCCCGTGCGCCGCACCTATGACACGATCGACCATTTTCTGAACGGAGAGTCTGCTTCATGCCCCAAGAACGAAAAGACCGCAAGCCCATGAGATGGACGCGGCTGGACAACGCCGCCAAGATCTTCCCGCCCACCTCGCACGGGTCGGATACGGGCGTGTTCCGCCTGTCCTGCGAGCTGACCGAGCCGGTCGTGCCCGCGACCTTGCAGCAGGCGCTCGACCGCACGCTCGCGCATTACCCCCACCTGCGCATGGTCATGCGGCGCGGCGTGTTCTGGTATTATCTGGAGCAGACCACCCAGCGGCCGCTGGTCGAGCCCGAGCGCACGCCGCCCTGTGCGCCGCTCTATGCGGGCAGCCGCTCGCTGCTGCTGCGCGTCAGCTATTGGCGGCACAAGGTCAATCTGGAGGTCTATCACGTGCTGGCCGACGGCGCGGGCGCGATCGCCTTTTTCGAGGCGCTGATGACCGCCTATCTCGTCCTGTGCCACCCGGAGAGCGGCGTAGACGAGCAGCCGCAGGCTTCGGTGTCCCAGCGCTGGGCGGACAGCTTTCAGAAATACTACCGGCCGCGGGCGGGCGGCCCGTCGGGCGAGCGCATGGGACGCGCGTGGCGGCTGCGCGGTGCGCGCCGCCCGGATGGCGGCCTGACCGTGATCGAGGGCGTGGCCGACGTGCGGCAGGTGCTCGCGGCCGCGCACCGCTACGGCGCGACGCTGACCGTCTATCTGGCCGCCGTGCTGCTCGAGGCGCTGCACGGCGAGATGTACCTGCGGGAGCAGAAACGGCCGGTCGTGCTGACCGTGCCGGTCGATCTGCGCAGCTTTTTCCCTTCGCAGACGACGCGCAACTTTTTCGGCACGATCCGCGTGGGCTATCGCTTCACCGGGCAGGAGACCTCGCTCGAGCCGATCGTGCGCAGCGTGGCCGCCGCCTTCCAGACCGAGCTGACGCCCGAGCGGCTGGGCGCGCGCATGAATCGGCTGGCCGCCCTCGAGCACGCGCCGCTGCTCCGGCCGATCCCGCTGGCGCTCAAAAACCCGGTGCTGCGGCTGGCGGGCGATATTTCCGAGCGCGGCGAGACCGCCACGCTGTCCAACGTCGGGCGCTTCCGCCTGCCTGAGCCGCTGCATCCCTATGTGCGCGGGTTCGGCGTGTTCATGTCCACGCACGCTTTGCAGCTATGCACCTGCTCGTTCGGCGACAGCCTGCATTTCGGCTTCACCTGTGCGCTCGAGAGCACCGAGGTGCAGCGCCGCTTTTTCCAGACCCTGACCCAAGACGCGATCGAGGTCGAGATCCGCAGCAACGAATACCATGAGGAGGTGCATCGGGATGCAGCGTTGTCCGAGCTGCCGCGTGACCGTGGCAGGGCATAAGAGCTGCTGCCCCCTGTGCGGGGGACGGCTGACCGGCACGCCCGACCCGGCGAGCGAGGTGTTCCCCGCGCTGGAAAAGCCGCGCGTGACCGGCAGCCTGGTGCTGCGCCTGCTGGCGCTGCTGACGATCGCGGTCAGCGTGGTGTGCGTGCTGATCAACATCGCGCAGGGCTTGCAAGTGCTGTGGTCGCTGTTCGTGGCCGTGGGCGCGGCGTGCGTGTGGGCGGCGGCCGCCGTCGGCATCGCCTACCGGCGGGACATCATGCAGAACATCGGCTGGCAGACCGTGCTGATCCCCGCGCTGTCGGTGCTGTGGGATCGGTGGACGGGGTGGCGCGGCTGGTCGGTCGATCTGGTGCTGCCCTGCATCTGTATCGTGGCCATGGCCGGCATGGTGCTGCTCGCGGTGCTGTGCCGCTGGCCGCTGCGCACGTTCGCGGGGCCGTTCACCAGCGTGTGCGTGATCGGGCTGGTGCCGCTGGTGCTCGCCCTGTGCGGCGTGGTGCAGATCCTGCTGCCCTCGCTGCTGTGCGCGGGCGCGTCGCTGGTGGCGCTGGCCGCCGTGCTGCTGTTCGGCTGGCCGACGATCAAGGGCGAGTTGCAGCGCCGTTTCCATCTGTGAGCGCCCCGCCGGGGCAGCGCAAGCCATCGAAAAAGCCGGTCTCCAACGGAGACCGGCTTTTTTCGCCCCGCCGCCGACGAAAGATGCCCCCTGATGCAGAACATCAGGGGGCATGGAAAGAAAAGGAGCGGGTCTTGGTGAAGGTTCAGAGCAGCTCGCGCTGGATGCGCTCGAGCGCCTCAGGCGCCTGCTTGTCCATCTTCTCCGGGAAACCGAAGTAGGACACGCAGATGATGTTGTCGCCGCCGACCTTGGGGGCGTCGGGCTTGAGCTGCTTGTTGGCGAAGTCCATCTCGCGCAGCGTCTCGAAGATGCCGTCGAAATCGACCTCGCCCTCGCCCATCGCGGTGTGCTGATGGATGGTGACATCGGCGCGGCCGCGGGCATTGAGCCAAGGCGGATTGAGGATGTAGCGGCAGTCCTTGGTCTGGTTCCACGTATCGGCCAGCAGCACGTGGGTCAGCTCGTCGCCGGCGTACTTGAGCATATGGCGCACGTCGCCCTTGCCCTGGTCGTAGAAGAAGCCGTGGGAGGCGGAGTACACATAGCCCAGATTGCGCGAGCGGAAGGATTTGACGATGTCGCAGGTCTCGTCGTTGAGCTCGCAGAAGTCATAGGGGTGGGACTGGATCTCGACGCGCAAGCCCTCGCGCTCGATGATCGGCAGCAGCTCCTCCATCGAGCGGAAGAACATCCCGTTGCAGATCTCCTGCTGGTTGGGGTCGCCCGAGAACTCGGTGTTGATGACCGGCACGCCCATATCGACGGCGATCTCGATCATGCGCTTCCAGTTGGCGACCGCGTGCTGGCGCTGCTCCTCGGTCGGGCCCGACCAGCGGTAGACCACGATGAAGGAGGAGATCTCCACGCCGGTCTCCTTGAGCGCCTGCTTATACTCCGCCTGACACTCCTTGGAGAACAGCGGATGCTTGTAGAAGGGGTTGATGCGCGGGTGCGGGGACTGCTCGATGTACTTGTAGCCCCAGTCGGCGACCTTGTGCACATAGTCGTTGATGGACATCTGCTTGGCCAGCACGTCCACGTCGAATGCGATCTTCACTTGCATTTCCTCCTTGCATTTTTTCAGTCTGCGAAAGCGGTATCTCTGTCGTTATCCCCATTATAGGGCACTTTTGCCCGATCGACAATGATACAACGTGCTCGATCGCTGCGAGATCCTGCTCTTTTGTCCTTGCCTTTGGCGGGCGGGCGTGCTATCCTTAGGAAAAGGAGCGTGAGCTACCATGCTGATACCGGAAAACGGGGTGCATCAGACCTCAGAGCGGTATTTTTTCACCCCCTCCTCGCTGGCGAGGGAGCTGTTCTACTACCCGACGCGCTGCGGCCACTATTTTTGCAGCAGCGCCTATTCGTTCAGCCATCAGTCGGCGATCGCCCGGCAGGGCGACCATAATCTGCATCTCATGCTGTTCCTCGTGCGGGCGGGCGCGATGGAGCTGACGCTGTCCGGCGTGGACACGATCGCCGCCGCCGGGCAGGCGGTGCTGTTCGACTGCCGCGAGCCCTATCGCTATGCCGCGGCGGATGGGCTGGAGTTCACATGGCTGCTGTTCAACGGCCCCAACGTGCGGGCGTTCTATCGCAGGATCTTGCAGGCGCACGGTGGGCGGCACGTGTTCGCGCCCCGCGCCTATGCGGGCATGGTGGCCGAGCTGGACGCGCTGCTGCGCGGCTGCGCGGCCGACGAGCGGCCGAGCGAGGCCGACTGCTCCCAGCTGCTGCACCGGGTGCTGTGCCGCCTGCTGCTCGAGGAGAGCGGCGCGGCCGCGGGCGGCAACGACCGCATCGCGCAGGCGATCCGCTTCATGAACAGCAGGCTGACCGACCCGCTCACCGTGCAGGACGTGGCCGCGTCCGTCCACCTCAGCCCGTCGCATTTTTCGCGGGCGTTCAAGGCGCGGACGGGCTACTCGCCCTATGAATACATCGTGCTGCGCCGGATCGACCGCGCCAAGTACCTGCTGACCTCGACCCAGCTTTCGGTCAAGGAGGTGGCCTTCGCGACCGGCTACAACAGCGAGGAAAATTTCATCCACAGCTTTCAAAAGCACGTGGGCATCCCGCCCGGCCTGTTCCGCAAGTATCCCGTGTGACGCGGCGCAGGGGCATCCGGCCGCCCATGCGGCCAAAACGGCGAAAACGGCAAAAAGGGCATCAAAAAACGGCGGTCATACCGCCGTTTTTCGTCATTCCTCGGGCTCGTCGAGGCGCTCGATCCGGAAGATGTTGAGCGTGTCCACGTCCGGGCAGCAAAAGCGCGCCGTGCCGTCGGGCTCGCCGGGGATCGCGCCGCCATAGCGCAGGATGTCGATATAGGGGAAGGCGACGTGCATGGCCATCGGGCAGAGCTGGCCGCGCTCGGTGTCGAAATCGAAGCTGTCGCCCGGCCGGTGGCCGCGGTGACAGCCCTTGGCGCCGCGCCGCTCGGTCACGGTGATGCGGATCTTGGGGCGTCGCGCCACGGCTCACACCTCCCCGAAAAAGCGCCGGATCTCGGCCTCGGCGGTCGCGGGCGCGTCCGAGCCGTGGATCACGTTGTGCGTGGTCGAGCAGGCGAAGTCGCCGCGGATCGTGCCGGGCAGGGCGTCCTCGTTCTTGGTCGGCCCCATCAGCCGGCGCATCCCTTGGATCACGCCCTCGCCCTCGACCACCATCGCGACCACCGGGCCGCTCGTCATATAGGCCACCGTGGGCGGGAAGAACGGCTGATCGACGATGTGCGCGTAGTGCTCGCGCAGGATGGCCTCGTCGAGCTGCATGGTCTTGAGGTGGGTGATGCGGTAGCCCTTGCGCTCGATCCGGGCGATGATCTCGCCCGCGATGCCGCGCTGCAAGGCGTCCGGCTTGAGCATGATGTAGGTGCGTTCCATAGTCTCGCCTGCTTTCCTTGTTTGATGATAGGTACAGTATACCACAAAAACGCGCAAAAGACCACGCCCGCGCGCGCAAAATGCGCGGAAAAGCGCCGCGCGGGCGGCCGCACCGGCGGTCGTGCGCGTGACCCGCCAAAAATTTTCCCTTTCGGTGTCAGGAATACCGCCGCTCATTCGTTTTACAGGTGAAAGCGACGTTGCTGATACGGCCGAGCGGCCGTCAAAGGAGTTGATGACACGATGAAACTGGACAGGGACGAGGCCGAGCGGCTGGTGCAGACCTATTCCGATCTGATCTTGCGGCTGTCCTACACCTATCTCAAGAGCACGCACGACGCGGAGGACATCTGCCAGACGGTGTTCCTCAAATTGCTGACGAGCGGGCAGGTGTTCGCCGATCCCGCGCACGAAAAGGCGTGGATCATCCGCACGACCGCGAACGCCTGTAAGGATCTGCTGCGCAGCGCGGCGCGGCGGCGCACGGTCGGGCTGGAGGTGGTCGCCGAGGCGGCCGCGCCCACGCCGCCGGACGATGGCGTGCTGGCCGCCGTGATGGCGCTGCCGGAAAACTACCGCGACGCGGTCTATCTGTACTATTATGAGGGCTATCCCGTTCGCGAGGTCGCCGCCCTGCTCGGGCGGAGCGAGAGCGCGGTCAGCGCACACCTGAGCCGCGGACGGAACAAGCTGCGCACCATGCTGGGAGGGGACTATTGTGAACAGAGCGTATGATGACAACCAATATAGGGCGGCGCTGGACGACCTGCGCTTTTCCGATGCGGCCAAGCAGCGCATGACCGAGCGGCTGCTCGCCGCCGCCGAGGCGGAGCCCGTCGTTCCCATGCGGCGCAAGCGCACGCGCAGGCTGCCGCGGATCGCTGCGGTCGGCGTGGCGGCGGCGCTCGTGCTGGGCGTGGGCGCGGGCGCGACCGGCGTGCTCAAAACGGCGGGCGAGGCGTTCGCGGGCGTGTTCGGCCCGACGGCCGACACCGAGATCATCGACAAGATCGGCCGCCCGGTCGGCGCGCACGACACGGACAACGGCGTGACCATCACGGCGGACGCGATCATCGGCGACAAGTATCACTATGCGATCACCTACTCGATCGAAAAGGAGGACGGCACGCCGTTCGACCTCGATCTGACGCAGACGGTCGGCGCGGGGCTGCTGCCGCTCACCTTCGCGGACGAGGATACCACGCTGGTGGGCTATCGGGGCGGCGCACACGGCAGCGCGTATTTCTATGACGCCGACCCGACCGACAACGCGATCCAGTACGTCGAGACGCGCGAGGTCAGCGACGATACGGCGCGTGGCCGCACGGTGCGGGCGCGGTTCCGCGATCTGCGCGCCTATGACGAGCAGATGCAGCAGATGCGCGTGGTCGCTCCGGGCAGCTGGTCGCTCAAGTTCGATCTGGATTTCGAGGACACCTCGATCGACCTGCCCGCCGGGCAGACCATCGACCTGAACGGCATGACCGCCACGATCGACCAGATCACGCTGTCGCCGCTGGCGCTGCGCGTCGATTACACGGTGGACAGCGAGATCCGGTGGGACGAAAACGCGACCGACGGCCGCATCAGCGCCCACGACAGCGAACAGATGCGCCGCTATTTCGAGGATCTGCCGATCGTGGTGCACAAGAAGGACGGCAGCAGCCTCGATCTGTCGAACGCGGGCGGCGGCGTCCACCCGGCGGACGGTAAAACGATCTGCCAAAAGGGCGACATCTTCGACGAGATCGTCCCGCTGGACGAGGTCGCGTCGGTCGCGGTCGGGGGCATCGAGATCGCCGTGCAGCCGTGAATCGAGCGCGATACCGCACGAAAAACAGGGCATCCCGCCGGGGATGCCCTGTTTTTCTGTACACGGTGTGCGGAAACGGTAAATTTTACCTAATAGTGATTTACAACATCTCGGTATGGTGCTACAATGGAAGGGAATAAAAAGACATCGGCTCAGGCCAAGGAGGAACGAAACATGGATATGCTCAGCGATCTGCCGCTGCTCCGCACGGACAGTTACGCCAAGATCTTCCTGTATAACACGCACGAAACGGTGGCCTGTGTCCCCCGGCACACCATCCGGATGCGCGACGAGGTGCAGCCGGACAAGCTCCGGCGGGCGGTCGAGCGGGCGCTGCTGCGCTTTCCGCACATGATGATCGGCACCGAGCCGACCGACACCGCCTTCCGCTATCGCGCCAACGTGCTGCCGCCCGTCGTGCTGCCGTTCGACGGGATCGAGCACCGCTACACGATCGGCACCAAGGACACCAACGGCTACCTGTTCTTGGTCGGCTACCACGGCAAGACGATCACGATGGAATACCAGCACTCGATCTCGGACGGGCGCGGCTTCGAGGAGTTCATCCGCTGCGTGCTCTTTCAGTATCTGCTGCTGTGCGGCTATCCGGTCGAGAACGACGGCACGGTGCGCGGCATGGACACCCGCTTTTCGCCCGACGAGAGCGCGGACGGCTACCGCCAGCTGGCCGATCAGGAGTTTTCGCCCGCGGGCATCTGGCGGAAACCGGCGGCCTCGCACGCATGGGAGCTGACCGATCAGGGCGACGCGCCCGAGGTCGTCACCGAAGTGACCTTCCCGTTCGCCCAGCTGCACGACTATGGCAAGTCGATCGGGGTCAGCCCGCTGTCGATCGTCGCGCCGCTGCTCATGCGGGCGTTCGATCAGAAATTCGGCGAGCCGGATAAGCCGGTCATCGCCCAGATCCCGGTCGATCTGCGGCCGCTGCTGACCACGCAGACCACGCGCTACTTCATCTGCTTCATCGACCTGCCCTATCTGCCCGAATACCGCGCGCTGCCGCTCGACGAGGTGTTCCGCCGCACCAAGGCGTTCTTGACCAGCCAGATGGAGCGCGAGCAGCTGCTTTATCGCGCCAAGGCCGCGTCCGACCGCTGCGTCGAGCTGCACGAGGCCGATATGCCGCTGGCGGACAAGATGCAGGCCTCGCAAAAGGTGACGCGCGACTTCGTGCTCGAGGACAGCTTCCTCGTCACCAACGTCGGGCGGTTCAAGATGCCCGCGAGCTGTATGCCCTATATCGAGGATTACGGCGCGGTGCTGCCCTGCGCGGTGCAGCCGTTCGCCATGCTGGTGTCCTCCTTCGGCGATCGGATGAAGCTGTCGGTCGCGCAGCGCGACCACGATATGCAGGTGGTCGATCAGCTGGTGGCCGGTCTGCGCGAGATCGGCATCGAAACGCGCACGAACAGCTACCCCTTCGTGGTGACGCAGTATAACGGGCTGGCGTGCGGCTACTGAGGCGCAGCAGCGCCCGGCGCGACGCACCGAACAGACGGAAAAGATCCGAGGGACACGCCCTCGGATCTTTTTGGCCGCAGGGATTAGAGGGCGCTAACCAAAACCCTTTCCTTTTTGCGGGAAAAGTGGTATACTAGGAGCAAACTATTTTTGAATGAGGCGAAGCATAATGACTAAGATAGACATCATTTCCGGCTTTCTCGGCGCGGGCAAGACGACGCTCATCAAGCGCCTGCTGGCCGATGCGATGCAGGGCGAACAGGTCGTGCTGATCGAGAACGAGTTCGGCGAGATCGGCATCGACGGCGGCTTCCTCAAAGAGGCCGGCATCATCGTCAACGAGATGAACGCGGGCTGCATCTGCTGCTCGCTGGTGGGCGACTTCGGGCAGGCGCTGCACGACGTGGTCGATCGCTACCACCCCGACCGCATCCTGATCGAGCCGTCCGGCGTGGGCAAGCTGTCCGACGTGATCGCGGCCGTGCAGAACGCAAATCTCGAGGTGACGCTCAACTCGTTCGTCACCGTGGTGGACGCGCTCAAGGCCAAGATGTATCTCAAGAATTTCGGCGAGTTCTTCGAGGATCAGGTGGCGCACGCGGGCGCGATCTTGCTCTCGCGCACGGCCGAGTGTCCGGCGCAGCGGCTGAGCGAGGTCGTCGGGCTGCTGCGCGGCCTGAATGCCAACGCGCGGATCGTCACCACCCCGTGGAAGGAGCTGACCGGGGCGCAGCTGCTCGAAACGATGGAGGGCAGCCGCGATCTGGCGCAGGAGGTGCTGGCCGAGATCGCCGCGCACCATCATGAGCAC
>JAUNJI010000050.1 GCA_030533295.1 Eubacteriales bacterium | reverse complement strand
CGCAGCTCTGGTCGCCGCCGCCGTACAGGCGGTCGGTGCCCTCTGCCCAGTAATAGTTGACCGTATCGCGGGTCAGGTTGCCGCTCGCCTGCGCGACCAAGCTGCCGGTCAGTCCCTCGGGCAGCGCGTGCTTCTTGACGCGGGAGGCCGACTTTTCCTCCCAGCGGTCGAGCGCGTTGATCACGCCGACCGCCTCCATCGGCAAGCCCTCGTCGTCGAGCATCGTGCGATAGGAGAACGCCGCCCAGTTCCAGCCGCGGGGCTCCTGATATTCCACCTTGAAGTTGGCGTAGCCCTGCTCGCGGCCTTCGAGGAGCGCCTGCGCGAAATCGCGGAAGCTGTCCTGCGAGCTTTGGTCGATCCAGCCCATGCGCAGCAGCCCGTTCGGGAAGTCGATGGGCTGTTGCAGCTCGGCGGCGAAGCACTGGCTGTGTCCCAAGATGCGGAAGCTGCGCGTGCGTATATCGACCTCCCACACGCCCTGCGTCGCCTGATCCATGACCACCTGATAGATGTCCCGCAGGTCGGTCTCCGTCCCCTTGCTGTCCGAGATGTCGGTCGCGGTGAGCAGGATGGAGGGCGCGTTGTCGCTCTCGTCCACCTGCACGGCGCGGATGCGCCACCAGCGGAACTCGCCGCTGCTGCGGATCACGCGGCAGATGTGGCTGTACGGCTCGTTGTCCGACAGCACATGGTGGCGGATCTGCTCGATCAGGCCGGAGCGGTCGTCCGGGTGGATGATGTCGAGCACAGGCAGCTCGCGCACCTCCTCGACCGAGCGCCCCAGCATCCGCGCGAACGACGGACTGACATACAAAAAGCGCATCGGCTCGTCGATCTCGATCATGGCCAGACCGTTGTCGATATTGTCCAGCAGCGCACGCAGACGGGTGGCATTGACCTGCCGGCTGACGCTGACCGGCTCCTCGACGACGGCCTCGTTATCGGTCGTGAGCGAATAGGTCTGTCGGCCGTTCTCCTTGGCGCGGTAGAGCGCCCGGTCGGCCGCGCGATAGAGCGCCGAGAAGCGGCGCTCGCCGCCCACGGTCAGGCAGATGCCGACGCTGGCCGTCACGACCAGCGATCCGTCCGCCCCCACGACGAACTGGAGCTGATCGCACAGCAGCTGTCCCTTTTTGCGCACCAGCTCCTCGCTGATGTCGCCGCTGAGGAAGATGGCGAACTCGTCGCCGCCCAGTCGGCCGACGATGTCCGTGCTGCGGAACAGGCGCGAGAGCACCCGCCCGGCATCGCGCAGCACCTGATCGCCCGCCTGATGGCCGAGCGTATCGTTGACCGCCTTGAAGTGGTCGAGATCGAGCACGATCAGCGCGCAGTTCTCGCCCTCGCTCATGGTGAGCAGCCGATCCTTGATCCGCTGTTCGAGCGTGCCGCGGTTGAGCAGGCCGGTCAGCGCATCATAGGAGGCCAGACGCTCCATCTGCTCGTAGCGTTGCAGCAGGCGCTTTTGCCCCTCGGTCAGCAGCATGGCGTGGCGCGCCTCCTCCAGCTTGCGGCCGGAGATCTCGGCGGGGCTATCCTCCTCCGGATCGACGGTCTTGAGCCAATCCTGCGACGGCGCGGCTTCCATTTCCGTATTCTGTTGTTGGTAACGGTCTTTGTGCTGATCCCTGCTCATTCTCTCGTACCTCCTCTTACTCGATCGGACCGCCACCGAGGCGGTAGGAGCGGGCGCCACAGGGGACGCCCGCTGAAGGCGGGGAGCCGGCCGAACACGGTGTAGAACAGACGTGACAAGGTACCCCCCCCCCCCGATCTACGGAGGGGAGCGGCTCAACTTCCTCTCTGCTACTGCTATATCGCGATGATACCGCCCGCTGCGCAGCTGCGTCCGATCGGGCGGTGGATGTCGTTCTCTCCATGGTCGGTCTGCCCGGATCGTACACGGGGCAGGAGCCGACTGCTATCGACAAATAGCATACTGTTAGTTTTATTATACGCTATTTCTCCTCATTTCACAAGTAAAACATGGAAGATCGTACTACTTTATCCATCGACATACCGTATCTTGGTGTGCGCCATCGGACGATCACCAGATGCGTGGTTTTCGCATGAAGATCATACGCCCTTTCGCCCGAAAAATCAATGCTCCGGGGCGGCCGCGACGCGCAACGACGAAAAGCCTGTGACCCGAGAGAGGGGGTCACAGGCGCGCTTGGTGCCGCCAGCCGGGATCGAACCGGCACAGTATCGCTACCGGGGGATTTTAAGTCCCCTGCGTCTACCAGTTCCGCCATGGCGGCATGGTATGATTATAACAGAAGGGGCGCGGCCTGTCAAACCAAGCTGCGCCCCTTTTGGCGGGCTTTTTTCACCCCTGCTCGAGCGGCTGGGGCACGCCGGTGCGGGCGAGCACGGCCTCGATCGCCGGGCGGTCGGGCAGCCACGCCGAAAACGCCGCCGCGCTGCCCGCGGCCACCGCGAAGCGCAGCGCCTCGGTCACGGGCAGCTCATGCACCTGTGCATACAGCCAACCGGCGGCCATCGCGTCGCCTGCGCCGACCGGCTGCACCGCGCCACCCGTCGGCGCGGGCAGATAGAGCGCCGCGCCGTGCTCCGGCACGAACACCGCCCCCTCTCCGCCCAGCGAGAGCAGGATCTGCCGCGCACCGGCCGCTCGCAGCGTGCGGGCACAGGCCGCCGCCCCGGCCGGGCTGGTCGGCGTGCCGCCGACGAGCGCGGCCAGCTCCTCCCGGTTGGGCTTGATGAGGTCGGGCGCACAGGGCAGCGCATTTTTGAGCGCATCGCCCGCGGTGTCCACCAGCGTCCGCGCCCCGCGCTCGTGCGCCCGCGCCAGCAGCCGCGCATAGGTGTCCACCGGTACGCCCGCCGGGATCGAGCCGGACAGCACCAGCCAGTCGCCCGCGCCGAGGGCGTCCAGCTTGTCCAGCAGCCTGTCCAGCGCCGCCGCCGGGATCGCGGGGCCTGCGCCGTTGAGCTCGGTCTGTTCCTGCCGCGCGGACACCTTGACGTTGATCCGCGTCATGCCGCTGTCCAGCCGGCACAGGTCATATTCCACCCCAGTCTCGGCCAGCAGCGACGCGAACAGCGCGCCGGTGCGCCCCGCGATATAGCCCAGCGCCCGCGTGGGCAGGCCGAGCGCCGCGCACACCAGCGACACGTTGACGCCCTTGCCGCCGGGATGCAGCGCTTCGCCCTGTGTCCGGCACAGTGCGCCCGGCCGCAGCGCGTCCGTGTGCACCAGATAGTCCAGCGAGGGGTTGAGGGTGACGGTATAGATCATCGAAAGCAGCCTCCTTCCGCCGCGCGGCAGCGTCGCCGCCGTCCCGCGCCTGCTGTTTCTATCATACCGCAGCGAGCGGCGGGTGGCAAATCGTTTTTTGCGGAAAAAGCCCTTAGCCGCCCGATGGACGACAAAAAAACCGTCACGATGGTGACGGTTTTCGTTGGTGGGGTTGGCGGGGCTCGAACCCACGACCTCTCGCGTGTGAGGCGAACGCTCTGACCAGCTGAGCTACAACCCCTTTTCTCAGGTACTATATGAGTATAGCACAGCTGCGCTGTGATTGCAAGGGTTTTTTTCTGGATAGCAGGAAAATGGTCGGCATCATTCCGATGGGGGGTCGCCCGCTCCCCACGGGCTGGGGGGTTCGCCGTCTGCGGACGGCGGAAACGGTGCGCCTGCGCGGCGCGGGCGGACAAGAGGGGGTCTTGACCCCCTCTTGTCGATCACCCCCGCCATCTGATGTTCAAGCGAGCACGCGACCGCAAACAAATTTGTCCACATCCTGTGGAAAAATTTGATTTGCGATCATGTCGCGCCTGTAAAGTGAGAGCCACCCGCCCGAGAGGCGGGAGTGCTCACGAAGTGACGTAAGAGATTGCGCTTTCCCCGGTGACGGATTGCCACGTGGGAGCTGGGGTGCTGCGGGCGACGCCCGATCCCATGTTCGACGGACTGGCTGCCGGGGCATAGGGCGGAAAACCGGCAAAGGAGAGATCCGCGCGGTGCGCGGCCTTAAAAAAAGAGGAAAAAGGGTGATTGACAAGAGGGAGAAAACCTTAGGTTTGCTCCCTCTTGTCCGCCCGCGCCGCGCAGGCGCACGTTCCTCGCCCGCCGCAGCGGGCGAAATCTCCCGCCGTCCGCAGACGGCGAAATCCCTCGCGGCTCACAAGCCGCGAAATCTCCCACCCCGCTGGGGAGCGGGCGACCCCTTCGCCCATCAAGACAAAGCCTCTCGGGTGGCGGGAATGACGCTATCCACCCCATCATACCACAGCCGCTCGGTGGTCGTGCGCACGCCGCCTGCATCGTCCCTGTAACGCAGGGTCAGCACGCAAGACCCCGTCGCCGTGTCCGGCTCGATCGCGAGCTGCTCGATATACGCTCCATCCACAGGCTGCATCCGCGTATACGCATACTGCTCGGCGAGATCCCGCAGCACGGCCTCGCGCTCATGGGCGCGCTGCGCGGCGGTCTGCCCCTCGAACGACAGCGCGCTCCCGTCCAGCGCCCCAGCGGACTCCTCCATCGCGCGATACGCCGCCACGATCGCCTCCTCGGTCGGGTCGAACTGTATATCGGACGCGAACCACAGATAATAGGTCAGCCCATCCCGCTCGGCCAGCGCCCGACACCCCACCGGGAAGTCCAGCGCCCAGTCCTCCCCGAACTGGTCTTGCAGCGTCGCCGTCGCCTGCACCCCCAGCCACATCACCGCGCCCGCTTCGGTCGGGTCGTCGGTGTCGTGCGGCATGGCATCTTTCAGCCCAAAACGCACCGCTTGGCCGTCCTTCACCACGTAACCCCGCCCGACGAAGCGCTCGGGCAGCGTCAACGTGAAGCCGTATGCGTCGTCATGGTAGGCGGTCGAGCGGATGGTGAACGTATCGTCAAGCGTGTCCGGCGCAGGCGTATCCGGTGCGACCGGCGCGGCGCAGCCCGCCACGCCCATCAGCAACGTCGCCACCAGCCCGAACGCGGCGCGGCGAACCAGCCGCCCTCCGGTTTTCATGATGTCCGGCATGGTCTATCCCTCCTCTATCCTACGAGCAGAGCCCCTCCTGTTGGGTCTATTCTACGATCGCGGCCGATCGCCGTCAAGTCATATTTTATTTACAGAACGAAGCATTGACAGCCCTCGCCTTTTACGGTATGCTAATGCCATACTGAAATGCCCCGTCGCACCCAAAGGAGGCCGTCAATGCGGAGAAAAATGACGCTCGGTTGTGCGCTGTGCAGTACGCTGCTGCTCGTGCTGCTGGCCTTTGCCGGACGTATGTTATATGTGAAGTTTTATGATCGTTCGCTCGCCGACATCGCGGGCAAGAGCGCGCCCGCCGCGCTCACGCTGACCAGCGGGCAGTATGACCGCACGATCGAGGACGCGCAGCAGATCGCCGCGATCACCGACGTGCTCGCCGCCTGCACCTACACCCCCTATCCGCACCTGCTCCGCCCCAGCGCGGACGAGCTGACCGCCGTGCGCCTGACCGTGGGCTTTCCCAACGGTAGCTCGATCGGCGTGGACGCGGATGGCTACGTGTTCGTCGATGGCGTGCTGCGGGCGATCGACAGCGGACGCGGACAAGAGCTGTATCACCGGCTGTTCGTGCTGTTTTACCCCGATACAGCCGGATAACGAGGAGGAGAAACGATGAAAAAGCTGCAAAAACTGTCTGCTCTGTGGCTGGCGCTGCTGCTGGCGTTCGCCTCGCTCACGGGCTGCGCGTCCGATCTCGGTGTGATCGGCGACGCGGACGGACCGACTGCCGTGATCGTCGCGGGCTCTGGCGACAGCGCCGCGCCGGACGACACGACCCCGCCGGACAGCGGTGCGAGCGATGCTGCATCAGCGCCGGGCAGCGCCCCGGATGCTGTCGCATCCGCGCCGAACGGCGACCCCACCGCCCTGCCGACCGCGGGCGAGACGGACGGCGCCACACAGCAGACGCTCAGCCCCGCCATCACCCACACGGAGACCGTGCGGCTGGGCGACACCGTGCTCGACGAGGAGGGCTGGTACACCGACAAGGATACGGTCGCGCTCTATCTGATGGAATACGGCCAGTTGCCGGGCAACTACATCACCAAGGCCGAGGCGCGTGCCCTCGGCTGGGAAGGCGGATCGCTCGAGCCGTTCGCGCCCGGCCGCTCGATCGGCGGCGACCGCTTCGGCAATTACGAGGGCAGTCTGCCCGAACAGGCGGGGCGCAGCTATACCGAGTGCGACATCGACACCGCCGGTGCGTCCTCACGCGGGGCCAAGCGGCTGGTGTTCTCGAACGACGGGCTGATCTTCTACACCGCCGACCATTATGAGACGTTCACCATGATCGTAGGAGGGTGATGCTATGCGGGAGCTGCTCCTTGACGCACAGAGCCTGCACACGCGGGCGCAGGTGCACGATGCCCTAGCGGCGGCGTTCGCCTTCCCGGCGGACTATGGCCGCAATCTGGATGCCCTGTACGATCTGCTGACGGTCTGCCCGCCGACCCGGCTGACGCTGCGCCACGCCGAGCATCTGGTGGACGCGCTGGGCAACTACGGCGAGCTGCTGCTGCGCGTGCTGGCGGATGCCGCCGCGGAAAACCCGGGCTTTCTGCTGGCCGTGCAGGGGTGAACGAAAAAAACAGGCTGCTTCGGCAGCCTGTTTTTTTATCCTTTTGCGGGGGATGTGCGGTTTTCTTTGCGGTCAATAGCCCTTTTCGACCGCAGCGGTCAGCACGCGGGACGCGACCGCGCCCGCGACCGACGAGCCGCCGCCGCCGTTCTCGACCAGCACGATGAAGGCATAGGGCGTGCCCGGATCGCGCAAAAAGCCGGTGAACCACGCATTGGGCGTGCGCCCCGCGCCGACCTCGGCCGTGCCCGACTTGGCGCAGATGTCCATGCCGGGGAAGCGCTCCTGTCCATAGGTTTCGAGGACGTTATTGTGCATCATATCCGCGATCTTGGCGGCGGTGTCCGGCTCGATCAGCCGGTCGGACTTGCTCGCGGCGTACACGCCGGTCGGCAGGCCGAACGAGGTCGCCGAACTTTGGATCAGTCGGGGCTCGGCGGCGCGGCCACCGGCCGCGATCGCGCCCATATACCGCAGCATGGTGATCGGGCACAGCGTGTCCTCGCCCTGTCCGACGCCCGCCCAAGCGAGCTGTGCGTCGTCGCCCGCGAAGTTGAAATGCCCCTTGGCGGCCGGGATCCCGTCCACCTCCAAGCTGCCGGTCAGCCCGGCGGCATCGGCATACTGCTGCATCACATCGCCGCCCAGCTCGACCGCGAGCTGGCCGAACACGCCGTTGCACGAGCACGCCAGTGCGGCCTCGATGTCCAATTCGCCGTGAGCATAGGGACAGGTGACGGTCGTGCCGCCGATCTCGACCGCGCCGGTGCACGTCCACGTGCGCGAAAACAGGTCGGGCAGGTGCTCGATCGCCGCATCGAGCGTGACCACCTTGAAGATCGAGCCGGGGATCGCGCTGCCGGACAGCAGGCGGTTGACGTACACGCCGTCCCACGCGGGGTCATCCGGGTCGATGGCCGGGGGATCGGCCGGATCGAACGCCGGCGCAGACACCATGCACAGGATCTCGCCGGTGCGGTAGTTATACACGCCCACCGCGCCGTGCTTGCCGCCCAGCGCCTGATAGGCGACGTTGTTCAGATAGGCATCGATGGTCAGATACAGGCTGCTGCCGCTCTCGAGCGGGGTATACGCGCCGGTCAGCAGGTTGTAGCCGGTCAGCTTGTCCGCGAAGGCGGTCAGCGCGCCCGCGCCGATGCTGCCCGCCGGGTCGCCCACCGCGTGCAGCGTGGCGCGGCGCACGTCGGGATCGGGGTGATAGCTCCGCGTGCCGTCGGCATCGACGGTGGACAGCACATCGCCGTCGCGGTCGTACACCGTGCCGCGCCCGAGCTGCCCGGCGTTGTCGTACAGATGCAGATTATAGGGATGGGATGCCCAGTCGCCGCCGTCCTTGACGAAGCGGAAGCAGAACAGCGCCAGCCCGAGGCCGAGCAGCGCCGCCAGCAGCAGGCAGAACGTCCCGCGTTTTTCGATCTTGTGCATCGGTCAATCCTCCTCCCCGCGCAGCTCGCGGCGGCTGGGCAGCCGCACCGCGAAGGATGCGTTCTGGCGCGTGTCGGTCGCCTTCAAAAAGGCCAGCATGCCCCATGCCGACAGCATGGACGAGCCGCCGTTGGACACGAACGGCAGCGTGACGCCGGTGAACGGCAAAATATCCACCGCGCCGAACACGTTCAGGCAGGTCTGGAACACCAGCAGGCTGGTCGCCGCGCAGGCCGCGATCGTGTAAAAGCTCGACCGCCCGGCGCGGCACGCCCGCACCGCGAACACGGCCAGCGTGATGATGCACAGCACGCTCAGCACGGCGATCACCAGCCCCCATTCCTCGCACAGCAGCCCGAACACGATGTCGGTATCCGCCGCGGCCAGACGGGACAGCCAGCCCTCGCCCGCGCCCACGCCGATCAGCCCGCCCGAGGCGGCGGCGGTCAGCGTGTGGGTCTGCTGGAAGCCCGCGCCGTACACATCCTCCCAGATGTGCCCCCACGAGGCGAACCGCGCCGCGACGTGGGGCTTGACCGTCAGCAGCAGCATCCCGCCCGCGAAGCAGCCGCCGCAGATCAGGCCGAGCGTGGCGAAATCGCCCGAGCGCAGGTAGGCGATGACCAGGAACGTGACGAAAAACACCAGCGCCGTGCCAAAATCGTTTTGCAGGGCGAGGCACGCGCCGCAAATGGCGGTCAGCCCGATGAACATCCACAGGTTGCGTCGGTCGAACAGGCGGTCGAGCGTGGCCGCGCCCGCGAAGATATAGCAGATCTTGGCCAGCTCCGACGGCTGGAGCGACAGCCCGTCCAGCCGGATCCACGCCTTGGCGCCGCCGGACGACGTGCCGATCAGCAGCGTGATCGCCAGCAGCCCGACCGCCGCCGCGCCCATCGCCCAGCGCACGCGCTGCGCCCGCGTCAGGTCGCGCAGGAAAAAGCCCAAGACCAAAAAGAGCGCCAGCCCCATCAGGATCGCGACGAGCTGCTTGGGCATCTCGTCCGGCGCGCTCGAGCCGGTGACGGCCAGCGACAGCGTGCACAAAAAGAACGCGATCGTCTCCATCTCGAAGCCGATGCGGCGGAACAGCCGCATCACGATGAAATAGCCCCAGCACACCAGCGTCAGCACCAAAAAGGTCAGCGGGATGGTCGGCGTGGCGGCCTCGCCCGCCGCAATCAGCAGCTGCACGGCGGTGAGCATCTGGAACAGCGTCAGCAGCACGAGCGAGCCCCACATCCCGGCGGGGCGGCCTTCGGCGCGGCGCTCGGCCATCTGGCGGCGCTTGGCCTCGGCCGAGATCGGCACGAGCACGGTCGGGATGCCGCCGAAGGCGACCGTGTCGCCGTCCTGCACGACCGCGTATTCGTCCACCGGCAGGCGGTTGACCGTGATGCCGCCCTTGGAGCGCAGGTCGTACACCGTCCACGTGCCGTCGTCCTCGCGGATCAGCGCGGCGTGCTGCCGCGACACCGAGGGATAGTCGAGCTGCACGTCGCTCGCCGGGGCGCGGCCGATGATGTTCTCCCAGTGGGTCAGCGGCAGGCGCGCGCCGTTGGCCATCGCCAGATAGCCCCAGACCTCGTCCGGGTGCTTGACCCGCCACAGCGAGCGGATCGCCCCGACCAAGATCATCAGCGCGAGCAGCGGGAACACGAAGCGGACGACGGTCGTATACCACGCGCCGACCAGCGGGTTTTCGATGAGAAAGACGGTCAGCCCGTCGAGCAGGCGCTGCAAAGCGTCTATCATATCCTTCCTCCTCCCAATAACGGGGTCTTTCGCGCCCGCGGATAGACGGGCGTTCAACTTATTATAGCACGGATCGTCAAGCGGGCGCGGCCGATACGCGCCGCCCCGCCCGCCGGGGGCGGACGACTGTGCTTGACGGGCGCACGCTTCGGTGGTATAATCGTAACGACATTTCGCGACAAACGAAATCCGCAGGAGAAAGCCGTATGGCTTGCCGAAGGAGCAAAACTCTCAGGCGTCCGGCGTGGCCGGATGGGGACTGTGGATGGATGCGGCTCTGGAGAACGCCCCGTAGGGGGCTGCCGAAGGTGCAATGCGGGCGGCCGACCGGCCGCGCGCCGATCTCTCAGGCAAAAGGACAGAGTTTTGGGGATAGACCGGACGAGGCGGCCTGCGTGCCGTCTGGTGTCCGTTCGTTTTCTGGGAGCCGGGACCGCGTGCGCGCGATCCCGGCTTCGCTTTTCATTTGCCGCAAAAAACACGAACGAAAAGGAGAAAGAAAAGCAATGGCAATGGATCAACTGGCCGCCCTCGTCGGCGACCTCAGCGACATCCTGTGGAACAGCGTGCTGCTCTACCTGCTGGTCGGTACGGGCATCATCTTCACGATCCGCACGGGCTTCGTGCAGGTGCGCAAGTTCGGCGCGGGCTGGAAACGGCTGTTCGGCAGCTTTTCGCTCAACGGCGAAAAGGCGGGCAAGGACGGCATGAGCCCCTTCCAAGCGCTCACCACCGCGATCGCGGCGCAGGTGGGCACGGGCAACATCGCGGGCGCGGCCACCGCGCTCTACTGGGGCGGCCCCGGCGCGATCTTCTGGATGTGGCTGTCGGCCTTTTTCGGCATGGCCACGATCTACGGCGAGGCCGTGCTCGCGCAGACCTACAAGACCACGGATGAGAACGGCCACGTGACCGGCGGCCCCATCTATTACATCAAGGCGCGGTTCGGCGGCACGTTCGGCAAGTGCCTCGCCGGGTTCTTCTCGGTGGCGATCATCATCGCGCTCGGCTTCACCGGCAACATGGTGCAGGCCAACTCGATCAGCGTCGCCTTCCGGCAGGCGTTCGGCGCGCCGCAGCTGGTCGTCGGTCTGGTCTGCGCGGTGATCGCCGGCTTCATCTTTTTGGGCGGCGTCGGCCGCATCGCGGCGTTCACCGAAAAGATCGTGCCGGTGATGGCGGTCTTTTATATGCTCGGCTGCGTCGGCATCCTGTGCGTCAACCATGCGGCGATCATCCCGGCGCTGCGCTCGATCTTCGTGGCGGCGTTCGACCCGCAGGCGATCTTGGGCGGCGCGGTCGGCATCTCGGTGCGCGAGGCGATGCGCTACGGCGTGGCGCGCGGCCTGTTCTCCAACGAGGCCGGTATGGGCTCGACCCCGCACGCGCACGCGCTGGCCAAGGTAGACAAGCCGCAGGATCAGGGCGAGATCGCGATCGTTTCGGTGTTCATCGATACCTTCGTCGTGCTCACGCTGACCGCGCTGGTCATCCTGACCTCGGGGCAGCTGCAAGCGGGCGCACCGGACGGCCTGCGCGGCACCGAGCTGGCGCAGGCGGCGTTCAACGCCACGCTCGGCTCGCTGGGCAGCGGCTTCGTCGCGATCTGTATGCTGTTCTTCGCGTTCTCGACCATCATCAGCTGGTATTTCTTCGGCGAGGCCAACGTCAAGGCGCTGTTCGGCCAGAAGGCCACCAAGGTGTACGCGGCGATCGTCGTGGTGTGCATCGTGATCGGCTCGCTCCTCAAGGTCGATCTGGTGTGGAACCTGTCCGACCTGTTCAACGCGCTGATGGCCTTCCCCAACCTGATCGCACTGCTGTTCCTGTCCGGCTTGGTCGCCAAGGCCGCGCGGGGCGAGGACATCCTGAAAAAATGATCAAAAACGCGCACGAAAAACGGGCGGGACTTCCCTCAGGAAGTCCCGCCCGTTCGGCATCCGGGGCGGCGGCCGCTCCCCTGCCCCGCTCGCTCACCGGCTCGCGCTCTGCCGCAGGCGCACGCCGAAGGGCGTGGCATCCAGCGCCTTGCGCAGCGCGGGATACAGCGCCATCGCCACCACGACCGCGATGATCGTGTTGGGCGGCGAGGTCAGCAGCTTGGGCAGGTTGCTCATGAAGGCCGGCGCGAACGCGCTGCCCCCGAGCATGAGCGTCACCACGCCCTTGCACAGATAGAACACCGCCGAAAACACGGCCGCCACGATGCAGGCCGTCAGCTCGCGGGCGAAGCGCCGCGCGCCCGTCGCGCCCGCATGGGCGATCAGCCCGCACAGCCACGCCATCAGGAAAAAGCGGATAAAGGTCAGCCAAGCCTCGGGCGCATACTCCGGCGTCATCAGGTCGAACAGCATCGAGCCAAAGCCTGCGGCCAAGCCGCCGCGCACCGGCCCGAGCAGCAGGCCGCACAGCAGCACGAAGGCGTTGGCCAGCTTGATCATGGTCGTGCCGGTCGGCGTGGGGATGCGGATCGACAAGAACATCGTCACCACGAACACCACCGCCGCCATCAGCCCCACCGCGACGACATCATATAACCCCAGCTTGTGCGCATTTTCTTTCATCTTGTGTCTCCTCTTTTCTGGTTTTCCTCTTTGCAGATAAGGATACCGCAGCTTTGACCCCTTTGAAATATCCAATCTGCGTTTATTTTATAGGGTCAGATGGATAAAACCGCCCCGACCGCACAAAATAGGCAAAAACATGGAAGGGGAAATGCAAGATGAAGCTCGACAGACAGCAGTACCAGCAGCTGCTCGCGCGCAAGAGCCCGCCCTCGCCGCTGTGGAAGGACTGCCTGAAGGCGTTTTTGTTCGGCGGGGCGATCTGCGCCGTGGGCGAGGCCGTGCTCACCTTCTGGCAAACGCGCGGGCTGGACACGACCGACGCTTCGACCGCCACCTCGATCACGATGGTGTTTTTGGGCGCGCTGCTCACCTGCCTGCATCTCTATGAAAAGCTGGCCAAGCACGCGGGCGCGGGCACGATCGTGCCGATCACCGGCTTCGCCAACTCGATCGTGTCGCCCGCGATGGAGTTCAAGAGCGAGGGGCTGGTGCTCGGGCTGGGCGCTAAGCTATTCGTGATCGCGGGGCCGGTGCTGGTGTACGGCATCGCGGCCAGCGTGGTGTACGGGCTGGTGCTCGTTTGCACGGGAGGAGGCGGCGCAGCATGATCGAACGCATCGGGCAGCGCACGCTGCGCTTCGTCGGCCGCCCTGCCCTGCTGGCGCACGCCGCCGCCGTCGGGCGCAAGGAGGGCGCAGGCCCCTTGGGCGCACAGTTCGACTACGTGGCCGAAAACGACCGCATGGGACAAAAAACGTGGGAGCTGGCCGAGAGCGAGCTGCAAAAGACCGCCATCCGCACCGCGCTGCGCAAGGCCGGGCTGCGCAACGGCGACTTGGACTGCATCCTCGCGGGCGACCTGCTCGACCAGTGCATCGGCTCGTTTTTGGCGTCTATGCAGTCCGACGTGCCCTATCTGGGGCAATACGGCGCGTGCTCGACCATGGCGCAGGGGCTGGCGCTCGGCGCGTGTCTGGTCGAGGGCGGCGCAGCGCGGCGGCTGGTCGCGGCGGCGTCCTCGCATTTCTGCTCGGCGGAGCGGCAGTACCGTTTTCCCCTCGCCTATGGCGGGCAGCGCACGCCGACCGCCCAATGGACGGCGACGGCGGCGGGCGCGGTCGTGCTGGGCGCGGCGGACGAGCGTCCGATCCGCGTCACGCACGCGCTTTTCGGCAAGATGGTCGAGCTGGGCGTGACCGACGCCAATAACATGGGCGCGGCGATGGCACCGGCGGCTTTCGACACGCTGACCGCGCTGCTCGACGACCTGCACGCCCAGCCGCGCGACTTCGACTGCATCGTGACCGGCGACCTCGGCCACGTCGGCGCGGACATCCTGCTCACGCTGCTGCGCGGGCAGGGGATCGACCTGTCGCCGGTCTATTCGGACTGCGGCAGCCTGCTGTTCGGCGACGAGCAGGACGCGCACGCAGGCGGCTCGGGCTGCGGCTGCTCGGCGGCGGTGCTGTGCGGTCCGCTGCTGCGCGATATGGCGGCGGGCAAGCTCGATCGGCTGGTGTTCGCGGGCACGGGCGCGATGATGAGCCCGACCTCGGTGCAGCAGGGGCAGCCGATCGCGGGCGTGTGCCACGCGGTGGTGCTGGAAAGGAGCGCATGAATGAGCTGGATGGAGTATGTCAACGCCTTTTGGGTGGGCGGGGCGATCTGCGCGGTGTGTCAGGTGTGCATCGACCGGACGCGGCTGACCCCGGCGCGGATCTTGGTCAGCTTGGTGGTGCTGGGCGTGTTTTTGCAGGCGATCGGCGTGTATCAGCCGGTGGTAGACTATGCGGGCGCAGGCGCGACCGTGCCGCTGCTGGGGTTCGGGTATGCGCTGGCCAAGGGCGTGGCCAAGGCGGTGGGCGAGAGCGGGCTGCTGGGGGCGTTCACGGGCGGCGTGACCGGCGCAGCCGGTGGGATCGCGGCGGCGATCGTGTTCGGGTGTGTATTCGCCCTGCTCGCCCGTCCCAAAGCAAAGGGGTAGGTGCCGCTTTGGCAAAGCGGGGGAAATGCGCCGTCGGCAGACGGCGGGAGGTTCGCCTGACGGGACGAAGGGCGTGCCCACTCCCCAGTGGGCGGGGGGGGTTCGCCGTCTGCGGACGGCGAGGGAGTTTCGCCCGCTGCGGCGGGCGGGATTCCGCGGCTTGCGAGCCGCGGGGATTTCGCCGTCTGCGGACGGCGAGGAAACGTGCGCCTGCGCGGCGCGGGCGGACAA
>JAUNJI010000049.1 GCA_030533295.1 Eubacteriales bacterium | reverse complement strand
CTCGTCCGGCGGCGGTGGCGGTGGCGGTGGTTCGTCCACCTCGACCGAGCGCATCAGCCTGCCGAGCGTATCGGGCGGCAAGCTGAGCGTTTCGCCGTCGCGGGCGGCCAAGGGCACCAAAGTCACGCTGACCGTGACCCCCGACAAGGGCAAGGTGCTCGACCAGCTGACCGTGACCGACAAAAACGGCAAGGCCGTCTCCGTGACCAAGACCGACGACGGAAAATACACCTTCACCATGCCGGATGGCAAGGTGGACATCCAAGCCAGCTTCCAGCCGGCGGCTGCGCCCGCTGCCCGCTTCACGGATGTAGCGCAGGGCGCGTTCTACGCCGACGCTGTCCAGTGGGCGGTCGCGCAGAACATCACCACCGGCACCAGCGCGACCACGTTCAGCCCGGACGACGCCTGCACCCGTGGGCAGATCGTCACCCTGCTGTGGCGTGCGGCCGGTTGCCCCGCGCCGTCCAAGACGACGACCGCGCTGACCGATGTCGATCCCAACAGCTATTATGGTCGAGCCGTCCTGTGGGCGCTCGAGCAGGGCATCACCACCGGCACCAGCGCGACCACGTTCAGCCCGGATGCGACCTGCACCCGTGGACAGATCGTCACCCTGCTGTACCGCCATGCGGGCTCGCCCGCGGTGGGCGGCGACAGCGCCTTCACCGATGTGCCCGGCGACGCTTATTACGCCGATGCGGTCCGCTGGGCAGTCCAAAACCACGTGACCAACGGTTTGAGCGCGACCACCTTCGGCTCCGCTGCGACCTGCACCCGTGGACAGATCGTCACCCTGCTGCACCGCGCTTTTTCGTGAGCGCCGCAGCATCGGCAAACAGCAAAGCGACCGCCTGCTATGCAGGCGGCCGCTTTTTTATGCGCCGTAAAAGGGGGGTATCTCGTTAGGCGACAGCCGTGACGACGTGGATCACCAGCACGACCAAAAAGGCCAGCGCGAAATGCCGGTGCATCTGGAACCACTTGGCTTTCAGCTTGTCCCTAGCATAGAACGTCCGCGCCAGCAGGCCGATCAAGACCAGCAGGATCACGCCCGTGACGATCTGCACGACCGCCTGCGGGGCTTTGGCGATAGAGATGATGCCATGCAGCGCCGCGACGCCGATCAGCGTCATCCCCAGCGGC
The DNA here is from genome assembly GCA_030533295.1 of Eubacteriales bacterium. Lineage (GTDB taxonomy): Bacteria > Bacillota > Clostridia > Oscillospirales > Butyricicoccaceae > Agathobaculum. Next base: position 13,704 of record JAUNJI010000049.1, on the reverse strand, counting down.
TTGTGGATCTTGCGCAGTATGCTGTTGAGCTTTTGCTTTTTGGAGATCCTGCCGATGAATTTGGCCAGCAGCAAGATGCCGATCGCCAGCGATGCCCAGCCCAGCCAATGATGTATCATACCGATCCCTCTTTCCAGTATTTGTTAGACGCGCTTATTATATCCCGTCGGTCTGTGTTCGTCGATCGGTGTTTTCCCTATATCGATGCGGGGAAATGCCGGTGATCGGGCGAAAACCCGCGATAAACGGCTGATACTGTGAAAAAATGTGCCGGTTTTCGGATAACGCGGCAAAACGCGCCAAACGGCCGATAACGCGGCAAAACGCGCCGGACGACGGATAACGTAAAAAACGCGCCGGGCTGCCGATAACACGAAAAACCCCACCTACGGTCGTAGGTGGGGTCTTGGAGCTTGCGGCCGGACTCGAACCGGCGACCTGCGCATTACGAATGCGCTGCTCTACCAACTGAGCCACGCAAGCAGATACCAAGCTGTTTCGTTTTTTGCCGCACATTTGCGTTTTACCAGCGCGGCGCTGCTACACTCATTTAGACCGCGCACGGCGCGGGAAAGAGGATAGTGGCCTACGGGCTACCAACTGAGCCACGCAAGCAGATGTTATATCATCGTATCTCTCTCATCGCCAGCCGATCGTGTATCCACTGACCTGCCAGCCTTGATAGTATACCACGTTTTTTCCGTGTCGTCAATCTTTTTTTCGATTTTTCCTTGACTTTTCTGTAAGATCCGTTATAATAGTAAGGTATCCTTGCTCATGTCAAAGGACGTGGGCCAAAAGTCCAAAAGGAGGTGCTAACAAATGGCAAAGATCTCTGGTAAGTATGAGACGATCTTCATTGTCGATCCCACGCTGGAAGAGGCAGCGGCTACCGCTGTCGCGGACAAGTTCAAGTCCCTGATCGAGGCGAACGGCACGAACGTGGAGGTCGAGGATTGGGGCAAGCGCCGCATGGCGTATGCGATCGAGGACCACACCGAGGGCGTGTACACGCTGGTGCGCTTCGAGTCCGCGCCCGCTTTCCCGGCTGAGCTCGACCGTATCTACAAGATCACGGACGGCATCATGCGTTCGCTCATCGTCTGTCTGGACGACTAAGGCGGTGGACGAAGATGCTCAATAAGGCGATCCTGATGGGTCGGCTGACCCGTGATCCCGAGCTGCGCCATACGCAGAGCAATACCGCTGTGTGCACGTTCCGTCTTGCGATCGATCGCGACCGCAAGAACGCCAACGGCGAACGGCAGGCTGACTTCATCGACTGTGTCGCATGGGGACGGCAGGCGGAGTTCGTCGCGCAGTGGTTCGCCAAAGGCGTGATGGCGATCGTCGTCGGCCGTGTGCAGTCCCGCCAGTGGCAGGATCAGAACGGCAACAACCGCACGACGGTCGAGATCAACTGTGAGGAGGTCTCCTTTGGCGAGACCAAGCGTTCGCGCGAAGCCAATCTCGGCTATGCCGCGGGCGGTCACGGCAGCTACGATAACGGTTCGCAGCTTCGACCCGCGCCTGCCGCGTCGCAGGTCGCTCCCGCCTTCGATCTGCCCATGGGCGATCAGGATTTTCAGGAGCTGGCCGACGATGATGGCGATGTCCCATTCTAAACAAGGAGGTAAGCGACAATGGAAGAGACCAAGAAGGAATTCACGCCCCGTCCGGAGCGTAGCGAGCGCCCGCAGCGCGGCCGTCGCCGCCGCAAGGTTTGCGCTTTTTGTGTCGATAAAGTCGAGCACGTCGATTATAAGGATGCCGGCAAGCTGCGGAAGTATATGTCCGAGCGCGGCAAGATCCTGCCCCGCCGCATGACCGGCACCTGTGCGCATCATCAGCGCCAGCTGACCGACGCGATCAAGCGCGCGCGGCATATCGCTCTGCTGCCCTACACGGCGGAGTAAGTATCGATCGAGATCCGATCGGATAGAACGTACAAGACCGTTTTTCCCCCGGGAAAAGCGGTCTTTTTTTATCCCTTGCGCCGCGCAGGGCAGGGGAGGAGCCCGCGCCTCGCCCCGCCGCGTCAAATTTTCCACATCCTGTGGAAAAAATGCTGTGGCTGACGCAGGCATAACGAAAAGCCGCCCGAAGGGCGGCTTTTCGTCGTTTGGATATGGGTTTTTTCGATCATATCACGCCTCGGTCGGCCGGGCGTCCTGTTCGTCCTCGACCGGCGGCGCTTCTTCTTCCTTGTCCGTGCGGGCGATCGAGATCACCTTGACATCCTCGCCCGTCCGCATGACGATCACGCCCTGACTGCCGCGGCCGCACTCGCGGATCTGCTCGCAGCCCGTGCGGATGATGACGCCATCATCGGTGATCATCATCACGTCGTTATCGATGTCCACGACGGCCACGCCCGCGACCAGGCCGGTCTTGGCCGTCAGGCTGTGCAGCATCATGCCGCCGCCGCCGCGGTGATGGACGGTGTGATCTTCCACCGGCGTGCGCTTGCCGTAGCCGTTCTCGGTGATCGACAGCACGTAGGCGCCCTGTCTGGCGCGGGCAGCGCCCACCACGTAGTCGCCCGGCTGCAAGCGGATGCCGCGCACGCCGGTCGCCGTGCGTCCCATCGCGCGCACTTCGTTCTCGTCGAAGCAGATCGCCCGCCCTTCGTGCGTGGCCAGCAGGATGTTCTGCTTGCCGTCGGTCAGGCGCACATCGACCAGCGCATCGTCCTCATTGAGATTCAGCGCGCGCAGACCGGCGCGGCGGATGTTTTGCAGATCGCTGAGCACGACGCGCTTGACGATGCCCTGCTTGGTGGCGAAGAACAGGAACTTATCGTCCGCGAACTGCTCGATCGCGAACATAGCGGTGATCTTTTCGTCGCTTTCCAGCTCGAGCAGGTTGACGATGTTCATGCCTTTGGCCGAGCGCCCGGTCTCGGGGATCTGGTAGCCCTTGAGCTTGTACACCTTGCCCCGGTCGGAGAAGAACAAGATCGTATCATGCGTGGACGCGGTGAAGATGATCTTGGCGAAGTCCTCCTCGCGCGTGCTCATGGCCGACACGCCGCGTCCGCCGCGCCGCTGCGCCCGATAGACCGAGGTCGGCTGGCGCTTGATATAGCCGAAGTGGGTCAGCGTATAGGCGCAGTCCTGCCGCTCGATCAGATCCTCGATGTCGATCTCGTTGACCACGTTGACGATCTCGGTGCGGCGCTCGTCGCCGTATTTCTGGCGGATCTCCTGCAATTCCTCCTTGACGACGGACAGCAGACCGGCGTCGCTCGACAGGATCTGCTCCAAGGTGCCGATCCTGTCCTCCAGCTCGTTGTATTCGTCGCGGATCTTTTCCTGCTCGAGGCCGGACAGCCGCCCCAGCCGCATATCGACGATCGCCTGCGCCTGCGGCTCGTCCAGATGGAACTCGAAGTGTGCCGACCCATCGACGATGCCCAGCAGCGCGATCTGGTCGATCCAAAACGGCTCGGCGGTCAGGTTTTCCTTGGCCTCGGCCTCGTTCTTGGAGGCGCGGATGATCTGGATGATGCGGTCGATGTTATCGGTCGCGACCTTGAGACCCTCGAGGATGTGGGCGCGGTCGCGGGCACGCTTGAGGTCGAACTGCGTGCGCCGCGCGACCACGTCCTTCTGGAAGGCGATATAGTGGTCGATGATCTGCCGCAGCGTGAGCACGCGGGGCTGCAATTTGCCCGCCGCGCCGGTCGGCACGAGGGCGATATGGATCATCGAGATCGTGTCCTCGAGCTGGGTATAGGTGAACAGCTGGTTGAGGATCACCTGCGCGTTGGCATCGCGCCGAATATCGACGACGATCTGCATCCCCTCGCGGGAGGAGTGGTCTTGGATGTTGGTGATGCCGTCCACGCGCTTGTCCTTGACCAGATTGGCCATCGACTCGACCAACCGCGCCTTGTTGACCATATAGGGGATCTCGGTGATATGGATCTGGCTGCGGCCGTTGGCCAGCTCGACGATCTCGGTCTTGGCGCGCACCTTGATCTTGCCCCGGCCGGTGGCATAGGCCGCGCGGATGCCGCTGCGCCCCATGATGATGCCGCCGGTCGGGAAATCGGGTCCCTTGATGAACTGGCAGATCTCGTCCATCTCGGCCTCGGGGTGGTCGATCGTGTAGCAGATGCCGTCGATCACCTCGCTCAGGTTGTGCGGCGGGATGTTGGTCGCCATGCCGACCGCGATGCCCGACGAGCCGTTGACCAGCAGATTGGGGAAGCGGGAGGGCAACACCAGCGGCTCCTGCCGCTCCTCGTCGAAGTTGGGGCCGAAATCGACCGTGTTTTTCTTGATGTCGGCCAACATATGGTTGGCGATCTTGGCCATGCGCGCCTCGGTGTAACGATAGGCCGCCGGGGGATCGCCATCGACCGAACCGAAGTTGCCGTGGCCGTCGATCAGCGGATAATGCAGCGAGAACGGCTGCGCCAGACGCACGAGCGCGTCGTATACCGAGGCATCGCCATGCGGATGATAGCGACCGAGCACGTTACCGACCGTGGTCGCGGACTTGCGGTAGGGCTTGTCCGAGGTCAGGCCGTCCTCATACATCGCATACAGGATGCGCCGGTGCACCGGCTTGAGGCCGTCCCGCACATCGGGGAGGGCGCGGCCGATGATGACGCTCATCGCATAGTCGATGTAGCTCTTTTTCATCTCTTTTTCCAGATCGACCTGCTTGATATTCTGCTGTTCGTATTCTTGACTCATTCTTAGCCTCCACAGGAGCGTTGGCGGGGCAGCGCGGTGCCCGGATCGCTCAAACGTCCAGATTCATCACGTACTTGGCGTTTTTCTCGATAAATTCGCGGCGCGGTTCGACCTTTTCGCCCATCAGCAGGGCGAAGGTCTCGTCGGCGGCGGCGGCGTCCTCGACCGTCACCTGTAGTAGCGTGCGGTGCGCGGGATCCATCGTCGTCTCCCACAGCTGGTCGGGATCCATCTCGCCCAAGCCCTTGTAGCGCTGCACGCGCACCTTGTCGCCCATCTCGGCGAGGCACCGGCGCTGCTCCTCCTCGGTATAGGTATAGCGCACTTCCTTGCCCTTTTCGTTCTTGAACAGGGGCGGCTGGGCGATATAGACGTGGCCATGCTCGATCAGCGGCCGCATGAAGCGGAAGAAGAAGGTCAGCAGCAGCGTGCGGATGTGCGAGCCGTCCACGTCGGCATCGGCCATCAGGATGATCTTGCCGTAGCGCAGCTTGGACAGGTCGAAATCCTCGCCGAAGCCCGCGCCGAAGGCGGTGATCATCGGGGTCAGCTTGTCGTTGCCGTACACGCGGTCGAGCCGCGCCTTTTCGACGTTGAGCATCTTGCCCCACAGCGGCAAGATCGCCTGATGCCGGCGGTCGCGCCCCTCCTTGGCCGAGCCGCCTGCGGAATCGCCCTCGACGATGTAGATCTCGGTATAGGTGGGGTCTTTTTCGATGCAGTCGGCCAGCTTGCCCGGCAGCGACGCCGAATCGAGCGCCGACTTGCGGCGCGTCAGCTCGCGGGCTTTTTTGGCGGCCTCGCGGGCGCGGGCGGCCGTTTGCGCCTTTTCGATGATCGACCGCGCGACGGCGGGGTTCTCCTCGAAAAAGGTCATCAGCTTTTCCGATACGATCGCATCGACCAGCGTGCGGATCTCGCTGTTGCCCAGCTTGGTCTTGGTCTGCCCCTCGAACTGCGCCTCCTGCAATTTGACCGAGATGATCGCGGTCAAGCCCTCTCGGGCGTCCTCGCCCTTGAAGGATTCGTCGTCCTTGAGCAGCTTGTATTTTTTGCCATAGTCGTTGAGCACACGGGTGAGCGCGGCCTTGAAGCCGGTCTCATGCGTGCCGCCCTCGGTGGTGTTGATGTTGTTGGCGAAGGAGAGCAGGAACTCGCTGTAACTGTCGGTATACTGCATGGCGACCTCGGCCATCGACGTGCCGCGGACGCCCTCCATATAGATCACCTGCTCGTGCAGCGGGCTCTTGGTGCGGTTGAGGTGGGACACGAACTGGCGGATCCCGCCCTCATAGTGCAGCACCTCGCTGACCGGCTCGTCGTCGCGCTCGTCGCGCAGCGTGATCTTGAGCCCGCCGTTGAGGAACGCCTGCTCGCGCAGCCGCTTTTCGAGCACCTCATAGTCGAACACCGTCGTCTCGAAGATCTCCGGGTCGGCGTGGAAGCGGATCGTCGTGCCGGTCTCGCTCTCGCAGGGCACGGACACCATCTTTTTGACGGTCACGCCGCGCTCGAAGCGCATGGTGTGGCGCTGCTTGCCGTCGCGCACCTCGGCCTCGAGCCAGTCGGACAGCGCGTTGACCACGGACGAGCCCACGCCGTGCAGGCCGCCGGACACCTTGTAGCCCGAGCCGTCGAATTTGCCGCCGGCGTGCAGCACGGTCAGCACGACCTCGAGCGTCGGGATGCCCATCTGCGGATGGATGCCGCAGGGGATGCCGCGGCCGTTGTCGCTGACGCGGATCACGTCGCCCTGCTCGATCGTCACCTCGATGTGGGTGCAGTAGCCCGCCAGCGCCTCGTCGATCGAGTTATCGACGATCTCGTACACCAGATGGTGCAAGCCCCGCGCCGAGGTCGAGCCGATGTACATCCCCGGCCGCTTGCGCACGGCCTCCAGCCCCTCGAGCACCTGGATCTGGCTCTCGTCATAGGTCTCAGTCACCTTCAGGTCGAGCATCTCGTCTTGGATCTCCAGTTCTTCACTCATAGTTTTGATTCTCCTGCTTGTCGTTAACGTGTTCCGGGGCGGCGTGCGCCCCTCAGCCGATCCCGCGCTTTTCCGCCCGGCGCTGCAGAGCCTGCGGCGAGAGCTGGGTCAGATAGAGGATCTCGCCCAGCGCGTCCTCGCACAGCACGGCCGCCCGCGGCAGATCGTCATACAGCTCGATGATGCGCTGCTCGTCCTGCAAGCGCGTCAGCAGCGCCTGCGTGCGCTTGGACGCGGTCGCGGTGTCCATATCGAACACGGCCACCACCTTGTGCAGCGGCACGATATGGTCTTGTCCCAGATGCAGATACATCGCCTGTCCTCCTGCCGCCCGTCGCGGACAGCGGCCGCGGCCTGCTGTCCGTCCTCTCTTTCTAGTATACCACTTTTTGGCTCTTTTGTGTAGCCAAAACTCGTCCCTGTCAAATGATAGACCCGCCCCGGATCGTGAACACCGCGCCCGCGTGCAGCTTGTGCGCGATCTCGTCCTCGCAGCAGGTGATCATCACCTGCCCGTCCGCGATGCGGTTGAGCACGAAATCCTGTCGGCGGCGGTCGAGCTCGGAGAGCACGTCGTCGAGCAGCAGCACGGGGTATTCGCCGTCCTCGTCATAGAACAGCTCGCGCTCGGCCAGCTTGAGCGCCAGCGTGCACGTCCGCACCTGCCCCTGCGAGCCGAAGGCGGCCGCGCTGCGGCCATCGAGCAGCAGCAGCAGGTCGTCCTTATGCGGCCCCGACAGACAGCGCCGCGCCGCGATCTCGGCGGCCTTGTGGCGGTATACGTGGTCGATCAGCTCGGCCTCGATCTGCTTGGCGGGCGCGAAGGGGTCGGTCACGCTCGACACCGTTTGGTATGCGCCGCTGAACGCCTCCTGCGGCGCGATGTCGGCATAGACGGCCGCCGCGTGCTTTAGCAATTTTTGACAGTAATAGGCGCGGTAGCGGATGATCTGTGCGCCGATGTGCGCCATGCGCAGCGAAAAATCCTCCCACAGCGCCAACAGCGAGGGTTTCTGCTCGCTGTCGCGCAAGATCCGCGTTTTGTGGTCATATAGGCGCTCATATTCGGCCAGATACCGCGCATAATAGGGGCGCAGCTGACACAGCGCGGTGTCCAGCGACCGCCGCCGTGCGCCCGCGCCCGCCCGCACCAGCATCAGATCGTCCGGGCAGAACAGCACGGTCTTGAGCAGCCCCTGCGCGTCGGCCTGCCGCTTTTGCCGCACGCCGTTGCGATAGATCTCCATCGCCCGCGTGCGCGACAGATGCAAGGCCAGCGCGATCGTCCGCCCCTGCGTCTGGATGGTGGCCTCGATCGCCGCGTGTTCGGCGCCGAACTGCAAGCCCTCCTTCTTTTGCGCCGTGCGGAACAGCCGCATGGTCGAACAGGCCGCGACCGCCTCGAGCAGGTTGGTCTTGCCCTGTCCATTGTCGCCGCAGATCAGGTTGACCGCCGGATCGAACGTGAAAGATGCCTGTGTATAATTCCGGAACTGCGTCAGCGACAGCGTTCGCACCATCATCCGGCCACGCTCCGTCCGCCGCTCACCGGAGCACCACCGTTTGGCCGTCCATCGTCACCGTGTCGCCCGGAACCAGCTTTTTGCCGCGCATCCGGCAGGGCGCACCGTTGACCAGCACCTCGCCCGCGGCGATGCGCAGCTTGGCTTCGCCGCCCGAGCTGACCAAATTCGCGAATTTGAGCAGCGCGTCCAGCTTGATGAACGCCGTTTGGATCTTGATCTCAGTCATTGGCCTTCAACCTCACGGGCAAAACGAGATAAGTATACTTGTCTCCCTCGCGCGGCACGATCACCATCGGGTTGAGCGGCCCCTTGAGCTGCATCCGCACGGTGTCGTCGCCCGCGGCGCGCAGCGCATCGAGCACATAACGGTTGTTGAAGCCGATCTCGAGCCCGTCGATCGCGCCCTCGAAGGCACATTCGTCGTAGCTCTTGCCCACCGCCGTGATGCACGACATCTGGACATAAGAGCCATCGAAGTGGAAACGCACCGGGTTTTTGAGCTTTTCCGACACGATCAGCGACACGCGCTCGATGCAGGTGATCAGCTCGTGGCGGTCGGCGTCGATCTCGTGGTCGAACTCGGTCGGGATCGCCGCGCGGTAATTGAGGAACTCGCCGTCGATCAGGCGGGTGATCAGCGTGGTCTGTCCCATGCGGAACAGGATGTTCTTGCGATCGGGGTAGATCGCGACCGTTTCGCTCGGCTCGTCGGACAGGATGCGCTCGATCTCGCGCAGCGACGAGCCCGGCACGACGAAGCGCAGCTCGGTCGGGATGCCCTCGACGGCCTCGCGGCGTACGGACAGCCGGTAGCCATCCACAGCGATCACGTTCAGGCGGCCGCCCTCGAGCTCGAATAAACAGCCCGTGTGGATAGGCTTGGATTCATTGTCCGAGACCGAAAAGATCGTCTGGGCGATCATGCTCTTGAGCATGGCCTGCGGCAGCGAAAAGCCCGTTTCGTCCGATACCTCGGCCAGCGCCGGGTATTCGTCGGCCTCGGTCGCGATCAGGTTAAAGACCGCCCGGCCGCATTTGATCGTGGTCAGCAGCTTGTCGTCGGTCTCTACGAACACGGTATCTTGGGGCAATTTGCGCACGATGTCGTAAAACAGTCGTGCATTGAGCACGATGCTGCCGGGCTCCAGCACATCGACGGTCGCCGTCGTGCGGATGCCCATCGACAGATCGTAGCCGGTCAGCGTCAGCGCATCGGCTTCGGCCGTCACCAGCAGTCCCTCCAGCAGGGGCATCGCGCTTTTGCCCGTGACCGCACGGGAGGCGGTGCCGATCAAGCTGAGCAGCGTCTCTTTTTCACAGGAGAATTTCATCAGGAGTACCTCTTTCGTCGGAAAACACAAGAATAGAAAGGATAGGTTTTCATCGTCATCGTCATAGCTGGGGAAATTGGGGATAAGTGCGAAAAAGCGAGGCGTGGTGCGGGAAATATCGTACACAGGCGCTTGTGGATGGATCGTGCGCTCTCCACAGGCGCGGCTTCGACTTTTTTTATCCACAGGCGCATCCCTGTGTATTCCACAGCCCGCTGTGGATAAGTTCGGCGCGTTTTTTGGCCGCGACGCCTCACTCGCCGCGGATGTTGTTGTGCAGTTTTTTGATCACGTCCTCGGTCTCGCGGGAGTTTTTGCGCTCCTCCTCGATCTTGTTGCAGGCGTGCATGACGGTGGTGTGATCGCGCTTGAAGATCTTGGCGATGTCGGGGAAGGAGTATTCGAGCTCCTGCCGGATCATATACATCGACATCTGCCGGGGATAGGCCACGTCCTTGGAGCGGTTGTGCGAGATCATCTGCTCGACCGGGATGTAGAAATAGTTGGCGACGGCCTCCATGATGCGCTCGGGCGTCGGGTTGAGGCCGGGGTTTTCGGTGCGCAGGGCATCGATCGCGGTCTCGGCCAGCGTGACCGTGATGCGCTCGCCCATCAATTCGTGCATGGCCTTGAGCTTTTTGACCGCGCCCTCGAGCTGGCGGATGTTGGACTGGATGTTCTCGGCGATGTAGTTGGATACATCGTCGGGCAGATCGACGCCCATCTTGCTGGCCTTGTCGCGGATGATCGCGATGCGGGTCTCGAAGTCGGGGGGCTGGATGTCGGCCAGCAGGCCCCACTCGAAGCGGGTCTTCATGCGGTCCTCGAGCGTGTTGATCTCCTTGGGCGGCCGGTCGGACGTGAGCACGATCTGCTTTTTGGCCTCATAGAGCGCGTTGAAGGTATGGAAAAACTCCTCCTGCGTGCGTTCCTTGCCCGCGATGAACTGCACATCGTCGAGCAGCAGCAGATCGACCATGCGGTATTTGTTGCGGAAGGTCTGGACGTTGCCCTCTTGGATGGCGGTGATCAGCTCGTTGGTGAAATCCTCGCCCTTGGCATAGATGATGTTGAAGGCCGGATGGGTGCGGCGGATCACGTTGGCGATGGCGTACATCAGGTGGGTCTTGCCCAGGCCGGAGTTGCCGTAGATGAACAGCGGGTTGTTTTCGGCCGCCGGGCGCTGGGCGACGGCGAGCGCGGCCGCGTGGGCGAATTTGTTGCTCGATCCGACGATGAAGCGCTCGAAGGTGTAATCGTCATAGGGGGAGGTGCTGGCGGTCGGCGCAGAATATTCGCCGGTGACGACCACGACCGAGATCGGGTCGCCCAGCAGCTCCTGCATGACCCGTCGGAGCGGCTCGACGAAGCGCTGTTCGATGATCTCCTTTTTGAATTGTACCGGCGAGTGCAGGATCAGGCGATCGTCGGTGAATGAGACGACGGTCACATCGTCGAACCAAGCGGAGATGGTGGACGGCGAAAACTCGGGTTCCAGCCGTTCGAGAGCCATTTCCAATATATTGTTGGCCATGGGGCGCCTCCTGTCGATAATGATACGATCATATGATAGCACATTTTATCCACAGATTCAACGAATCCTGTGAAAAACTCCCGCGGCTCGACCCCACCCCCCGATCGGTAGTGCAAAATTTAGACCCTGCCCCAAGATGTTGAAAATCGAAAAAAACCTTGACGATCGACCATTTTTATCGCATAATAAATATCGTATCGATCGAGCGGACAGGCAGCGGCATATGCCCGCGTCAAAAGCGCCGGACGTAGGCCGGTGCCCATCCGTACACAATAGAAGGATAGGGAGGTGCACGAAAGGATGAAGAGGACTTATCAGCCCAAGAAGCGTCAGCGCTCCAAGGAGCACGGCTTCCGCAAGCGTATGCGTACCGCGAACGGCCGCAAGGTGCTCGCGCGTCGCCGCGCCAAGGGCCGCGCCAAGCTGAGCGCGTGATGCGTCAGCTATCGCAGGGGCAGGCGTCTGTCCTGCCGCCTGCCGGAACGTGACCACGGTCATGTCCCGATCAGATCTGCGCTGCGGCGCGGGAAAGTTCGTAACGAGCCGCTTATCGACATAAGCGGTTCGTTTTTTTCTCAACGAAAGACCGGCCAAACAGATCCGGGCAGCGTGCGCCGGACGACCAAAGCACGTCTGTCAGCTTTGCAAGGGATTTTGTCGCAAAGAGTTCGTTTTTTCAAGGGCATCGGAAAAACGAGGAGCATCAGTACACAGAATGAAACACACCATATCGCTAAAAGAGAACCATGTGTTCCGGCGGATGTACCATCGCGCGCGCTCGACGGCGGGGCGGCACCTCGTGCTGTACTGCCAGAGGAATCGGCTGGGCTACAATCGGCTGGGACTGACGGTCAGCGCCAAGCTGGCGAACGCGGTCGGGCGGAACCGCGTCAAACGGCTGCTCCGGGAGGCCTATCGCCTGCATGAGGAGCAGTTCTCCACCGGCGTGGACATCGTGCTCGTCGCGCGTAGCCGCGCGGTGGGCGCACACTATGTAGACATCGAACGATCGCTGCTGCGCGCCTTGCAAGAGCATCCGGTGGCGGCAGCCAAACGATGAAGGGGCTGTTGTTGGCGGCGATCCGCTTTTATCGCCGCCATATCTCGCCGACCCGGCCGCCCTGCTGCCGCTATATCCCGACCTGCTCGCAGTATGCGCTCGAGGCGATCGAGAAATACGGCGCATGGAAGGGCGGCTGGCTGGCGGTCAAGCGGATCTGTCGCTGCCATCCGTTTTCCAAGCGGGGGCCGTATGACCCCGTGCCCTGACCGGCCGCGACCGCTCCACAGGCTGTGGACAGTGCGCCGCCGCAGGCGTGATCGACAGGGGGGCGCAGACCCCCTTTTCTGCCCCTTGCCCGCCGCGGCCGCCCGCCGCCGTGGGCACCGCCCGCCACAGGCGGGCCCGTCCCCGCTGCGCAGAGGACGGATCATCAAACGACCTTGTTTTCGGAGGTTCCTATGGGAGACATTTTCGGACTTATCATCGTCAGGCCGCTGGGCTTGATCCTGCTCGGGATCTTCCAGATGGTCGGATCGTACGGCTTGGCCGTCATCCTGTTCGCCCTGCTGGTCAAGCTGCTTTGCATCCCGCTGGCGATCAAGGGCAAAAAAAGTATGCTCGCGATGACCGCGCTCAACGCCGAGATGCAGCAGCTCCAGAAAAAATACGCCAACAACCGCGTCAAGCTCAACGAGGAGATGCAAAAGCTCTACGATAAGCATGGCGTCAACCCGATGTCGGGCTGCTTGCCCCAGTTCATCCCGCTGCCGATCATGATGGGTCTGTACTATGCCGTACAGCAGCCCCTCAAGTTCATGATGGGCTTCGGCGACGAGGTGATCGAGAAGCTGGCGACGGCGGTCGGCGTCGATCTGGCGCAGGTCGGATTCTACGGCCAGATCACCGTCGCGGAAAAGCTCGGCCACCTGTTCGAGCAGAACGGCGGCGCTTGGCCGGAGGCCATCACCAAGATCGCCGACGGCGCGGGCGATCTGATCAACATCGATTTCCACTTCCTCGGCCTGAATCTGGCCGAGACCCCGTCCATCACCCACCCCGGCCTGATCTGGATCATCCCGATCCTGTCCGGCGCGACGGCCTTCCTGTCGAGCTATGTGCTCCAGAAGATGCAGGGCACGCAGAACAACGCCGCCGCTGCCGGTCAGATGCGCATGATGAGCGTCATGATGCCGCTGATGTCGCTGTATTTCGGCTTCATCCTGCCGGGCGCGATCGGCATCTACTGGATCTTCAACAATGTGTTCTCCTGCTTGCAGGAGATCGTGCTGACCCGCCACCTGCGCGGCAAGCAGCAGAAGGAGGAGGCCGAAAAGGCCGCCCGTCTGCAAGCCGAAAAGGAGGCCAAGCGCGCGGCGCAGCGTGCCGCACAGCAGTCCCAAAACGCGAAGAACAAAAAGGGGGACAACTGATATGCAGAGATTCATCGAGACCACGGGCGAGACCCGCGACGCGGCGATCGAGGCCGCGCTCGTCCAGCTCGGCATGGATCGGGACGATGTTTCGGTCGAGGTGCTGGACAACGGCAAAAAGGGCTTTTTGGGCTTCGGTGCGACGCCCGCCCGCGTCCGCGTGACCTATGAGGTGCCGGACGAG
>JAUNJI010000109.1 GCA_030533295.1 Eubacteriales bacterium | reverse complement strand
GTTCGGCAGGCCGTTTTTCTTGCATGGTGGTCTAGTGCGCTGCTGCGTCGCATATACTATGCTACACGGAAGGGGCGGCGGGGATGCAAGAGGAAAAAAGTCTGGTCTATACGCTGATACTTGGGGTATGTATGCTGCTTTGCCTGCTGCTCATCGGGCGGATGCTGCTGGGGCAGAAGCCTGACGCTGCACCGCGTCCCGCGCCACCGCAGGAGGAGGGCACTCAAATGGGGATACGATTGGATGAACAGATGTTGAGCACGCTGCTCACGCAGGCACTGCCCTTCAAGCCGGAGGGCATGGCAGTGCAGATCGGTGCGGATGGCATCGTAGCGGTCAGTGTCGCGGTGCAGCGGCAGACGCTGGCCGACAGTGGGCTCGTGCCCGGCGACCTGCGCACGGCACTGTTGTTCCTGCCGGAGCGATGCAAGGTGTATGGTGCATGGCGGGTCGCAGCACAGGATGGTGCGCTGTCGGTGCAGTGCACACGAGCCGAGCTGGCGGGGATCGCCTTGCCCGCTGCGGTCACAGATGTGCTTTCGGCTGCGATCGATGCGGCGCTGGCGCAGTATCTGGCAGAGCAGCAGATCGCGCCGCAACGTTTGGTATGGGAGGCGGGCGCTGTCACCTTATGTCCATAACAAAAAGCCCTTCGGATGATACCGAAGGGCTCATGTCGTTATCGATCAATCGAAGATCACGCGGCCGCCGCCTTGGAAACGGTTGGCATAGCTGCCGGAGAGCGAGTCATACTTGACGACATCGCCCGTGTGCGGGGAGTGGATGAACTGATCGCCACCCACGTAGATGCCGACGTGGCTGATGGACGAAGCGCTGCTGCCGAAGAACACCAAATCGCCCGGCTCGAGGTCGCCACGCGAAACGCGCGTGGTGGCATTGAACTGCGACTGTGCGACACGCGGGATCGTGCCGACCGTGTTCTTGAATACGTAAGAGGTGAAGCCGGAGCAATCGAAGCCGCTCGGCGTGCTGCCGCCGTATACATAAGGCGTACCGAGGTACTGCGCGGCGAAGTCGAGCACAGATGCACGCTTTTCGCTGCTGCCGGTGTAGGAAACGGCGTTGGCGCTCGGCGTGATCGCGACAGGCGTGCCATCCTCGTTGAGGAGCGTCAGATAATCCGGATGTACGAAACCAGCCTTGCCATTGTAGGTGATCTGATACCAGCTGTTCTGCGTACCGGTGACATGGACGACCGTGCCGTTGGTCATAGAGGCCAGCACAGTGGACGAAGTGTTCGGCTCGGCACGCAGGTTGACGGTCGTATCGCATACGATCTTGCCGGTGCTGGGAGCAGCCGACTCGGCGGCGAAGGACAGGTAATCCGGATGTACGAAGCCGTCCTGACCATTGCAGTTGACCTTATACCAGCCATCCTGCACGCCAGTCACACTGACGACCATACCATTGGACAGGGAGCACAGCACGGTGGACGAGGTGTTCGGCGCGGAGCGGAAGTTGACGGTCGTATCG
Organism: Eubacteriales bacterium; assembly: GCA_030533295.1. Lineage (GTDB taxonomy): Bacteria > Bacillota > Clostridia > Oscillospirales > Butyricicoccaceae > Agathobaculum. The sequence continues at coordinate 1,167 of JAUNJI010000109.1, read as the reverse complement.
CATACGATCTTGCCTTCGCCAAGGGAGAAGTCGGTCGCGGTCGTTCCGATCAGGAACTCGCCGCTGACATAGCCTTCCTTGCCGTCCACAGCGACCTTGTACCAGCTGCTGCTGTTATCCAGCACAGCGAGCGGCGTGCCATCGGAAAGCGTGGTGATGATAGCACCGTCAGGCGCTTCGCGCAGATACAGCGCATCCGCCTTGACCTGCGCCTGATACATCGCCAGTGCGTTCGGGAGCAGCATCGTCGCAGCCAGTGCGCCCGATACCGTGATACGGGTCAGTTTATGGGTGAAATTCATGGGTGAAAAGCCTCCGTTTTTTGGTCAGAACACAGATTTACTTGCTGCTGAGCGCGCGGTTCAGCCAGATAGAAGCGATGTCCATCGCTGCCCAGAGGCTGTTCTTCTCGGTCTTTTTGACGATGCGATCCTTGGTGCGCACCGTGGGGTTGGTCTGCTGGAGCTGCACGGAAACACGCTTGGCGACCGGCAGATCTTTGACTGCGCCGGAATCGAGGATCTGCATCATGATGATGTGCGAATCGCTCATCGAACCGTAGTAGATGATGTTTTCTTTGCGCATCAACGGGTGTCCTTTATATTCCAGAAGCGCCTTTTTCTTAGCAGTAGTCGGCATTGGTCTTGCACTCCTTATAGTTACAAAATGGTTACGATCCAAAGTTACATTATGGTAACAGTATAGCACGGTCAAAACGGTTTGTCAAACCTAAATTGTGAACAGTTTGAAAAATTTGCATTGCGGAGATCAAAAGCAAGGGCGCGGGATAGATATGGCTTTTGGTGCGCTTTTTAGACGAAAACAGGAGAGAAAGCCGTTCGACAGAGCGAAAATGGGAAGGAGCGAAACCGCAGCTGTCGGATGGACGGCGAGCGGTGCGGCAGTGCGCTGCGGGCGAGCGACCAGCACGTGCATCGACAGAAAACGACAGCGATCGTGCCAGTCGCACCGGGCGCGACAGCAAATATCGATGGATCTTTCAGCGCCTGCCCGGCGTTTTTTGTGCGAATAGAGAAAAATCAAGATCGCACAGAAAAATCGTCAAAAAGTGATTGCATCATGCAGTGATCGTGCTATCATAATACAGGAAATAGGGAAAGAGACCGGAACGGGATAAGACGAGGGAGACGATCGTTCACCATGCTT
>JAUNJI010000048.1 GCA_030533295.1 Eubacteriales bacterium | reverse complement strand
CGCGGCAACCGCCTGATGCTGCGCGGCATCGGCCTGAACGACCGCGAGCTCAACATCCTCGGCATCAAGCACGCGGGCGAATGACGATTTGTTCGATCTTGCCGCGCAAGATCGTCTGTGATGCGCGCTGGCGCACGGCGACGCTGCGCCAGCCCACCTGCGAACAAGAAAGGTCTGGATCTGTCAGATGAAACGAATCTATGTCAATGAAAAATGGTGCCTTGGCTGCCATTTGTGCGAATATTATTGCGCGTTCGCCAACTCCGGCCGCTCGTCGATGGTCAAGGCGCTCAAGGATCACAAGATCGCGCCCCGCATCCGCATCGAGGAGCGCAACAACATCTCCTTCGCGGTCAACTGCCGCCACTGCACCGACCCGCTGTGCGTCAAGGGCTGTATCTCGGGCGCACTGACCATCGTCGATGGCGCAGTGCACATCGATTCGGACAAATGCGTGGGCTGCTACACCTGCATCCTGTCCTGCCCCTATGGCGCCCTGTCCACCTCGAATGAGGGCGCGGTGCAAAAATGCGAGCTTTGCGCCAAGAATGCGTTCGGCCAGCCCATGTGCGTGCAGGGCTGCCCGAACAAAGCCATCGTCTACGAGGAGAGGTGAACGCTATGAACTACGTCATCATCGGCAACGGCACGGCCGCGATCGGCACGATCGAAGGCATCCGCGCGGTCGATCAGACCGGCTCCATCACGGTCATCTCGGACGAGCCGTATCCGGTATACGGCCGCCCGCTGATCTCCTACCTGCTGCTGGGCAAGACCACCGAGGACAAGATGCTGCACTACCGTCCCGCGGATTTTTATGAGAAGAACGGCGTGACCACGCTGCTCGGCCGTCGCGCCAGCAAGGTGGACGCCATCGCCAAGACCGTCCTGCTCGCGGACGGCACCGTGATCCCCTATGATAAGCTGTGCGTGTGCACCGGCTCGCGGCCGTTCGTGCCGCCCATGGAGGGGCTGGACACGGTCACGGACAAGACCAGCTTCATGACGCTGGACGACGCCAAACGGCTGGACGCCCTGCTGGGCGACGCCAACGACAAGCGCGTGCTGATCGTCGGCGCGGGACTGATCGGCCTCAAGTGCGCCGAGGGCATCCTCGCGCGGACGGCCTCGCTGACCATCCTCGATCTCGCCCCGCGCATCCTGCCCAACGTGCTCACCGAGGTGCCGGCCGGCATCATCCAGCGCCACCTCGAGGGCAAGGGCGTGCGCTTCCTGCTGGGCGACTCGGTCGCCCGCTTCGAGCCCCACACCGCCCACCTCAAAAGCGGCAGCGACGTGGATTTCGACATCCTCGTGGTCGCGGTCGGCGTGCGGCCGAACACCGAGCTGGCCGCCGAGGCCGGCTGCGCGGTCGAACGCGGCATCCTGATCGACAGCCATTCGGCCACGACCGTGCCCGACATCTACGCGGCCGGCGACTGCACCGTGTCGCACGACATCGCGGCGCAGACCGACCGCATCCTCGCGATCCTGCCCAACGCCTATCTGCAAGGCGAGACCGCCGGCAAGAGCATGGCGGGCGGCCGCGCCAGCTTCGACAAGGCGATCCCGATGAACGCATCCGGCTTCCTCGGCCTGCATATGATAACAGCAGGCTGCTACGATGGCGAGACCTATCTGGAGCACGACGAGGAGCACTACAAGCTGCTGGTCACGCGGGACGGCAAGCTGGTCGGCTTCATCCTGATCGGCGATGTCGATCGGGCGGGGATCTACACCTCGCTGATCCGCGAGCAGACCCCGCTGGACAGCATCGACTTCGAGCTGATCCGCGAAAAGCCGCAGCTCATGGCATTCTCCCGCGCGGAGCGTGCGAAAAAGCTAGGAGGTGCACACGCATGACCACCGTACAGGCAGGCATGACCTATTATAAACAGCTCAACGAGCAGATCCGCCAGATCGAGGACAGCGCGATCACGGTCGAGGCCGTGATCGGCCAGCGCTATCTGGGCTGCGGCTCGTCCGGCAAGACGCTGACCATCCACGGCACGCCGGGCAACGGCCTCGGCCAATATCTCAACGGCTCGACGATCGAGGTGTTCGGCAACGCGCAGGAAGCCGTCGGCGACACCATGAACGAGGGCGACATCATCCTGCACGGCAACGCAGGCGACGCCTGCGGCTACGGGATGCGCGGCGGGCGCATCTTCATCGAGGGCGACTGCGGCTACCGCGGCGGCATCCATATGAAGGCCTATCAGGCGCATTTCCCCGTGCTGGTGATCGGCGGCCGCGCCGGTTCGTTCCTCGGGGAGTATCAGGCGGGCGGCCTGATCCTGGTGCTCGGCATCGGACAGGACGGCGCCTTCCCCGCAGGAAATTTCAGCGGAACGGGTATGCACGGCGGCCAGATCGTGTTAAGATGTAATAGTGCCCCCGAAGGACTGCCGCCGCAGGTGCTCGTGCGCGCAGCCGAGCCGGACGATCTGGCGCAGATCGCCCCCTATGTACAGACCTACTGCCGTCACTTCGGCGGGGACGCGGACGCGCTGCTCGCGCAACGATACTATGTGCTCTCCCCCAACCCGGCGGCAGGCTACCACCAGCTCTATACCTATGAGAGCTGATACCCGGCTGCACGATGAGCAGATCTTGATCAGAGAGGAGCGCGACCCTATGGACGCCACCATGAGCGAGGTCGTTCGTTTCATCCAGGAGAACGACGTGAAATTCATCCGCTTGGCGTTTTGTGATATTTTCGGCAACCAAAAAAACATCGCGATCATGCCCTCCGAGCTGCCCCGCGCCTTCACGCAGGGCATCCATCTCAACGCATCCGCGCTGCGCGGATTGCTGAACGTGGCAGACAGCGACCTGCTGCTCTTCCCCGACCCCGCCACGCTGTCCATCCTGCCGTGGCGGCCGGCGCCCGGGCGCGTGGTGCGCTTTTACTGCGACATCCGGTATCCCGACGGCCGTCCGTTCGAGGGCGACGGACGCCACATCCTGCGCACCGCCTGCCAGCGGGCACGGCGCGCGGGCTATTCGGTCACGATGGGCACGGCGAGCGAGTTCTATCTGTTCGAGATGGACGCGCACGGCGACCCGACCACCATCCCGCACGATCAGGGCGAATATTTCGATGTCGCGCCGCTCGACAGGGGCGAGAACGTGCGCCGGCAGATCTGCCTGACGCTCGAGGAGATGGGCATCCAGCCCGAATCCTCGCACCATGAGCAGGGCCCCGGCCAGCACGAGATCGACTTCCGCTATGCGGACGCGCTCGAGGCGGCGGACAACTTCGTCACCTTCAAATGGGTGGTGCGCTCGATGGCGGCCTCCAGCGGGCTGTTCGCCTCCTTCCTGCCCAAGCCGCTCCCCGAAGCGCCGGGCAGCGGCCTGCACCTGAGCGTGACCATCTGCAAGGACGACCACAACCTGTTCCACCCGGTGTTCGACCAGACCGACGAGGGGCGCAGCTTCGTGGCCGGCATCCTGCGCCGGATCGCGGAGATCACCGTGTTCGGCAACCCGCTGACCAATTCCTATGCCCGTTTGGGCGAGTTCGAGGCGCCCAAGTACATCACTTGGTCGCACCAAAACCGCAGTCCGCTGATCGCCATCCCGCTCGCGCAGGACGGCTCGGCCAACCGTATGAAGATCCGTGCGCTCGACGGCTGCTTCAATCCCTACATCGTGTTCGCCCTGCTGATCCACGCCGGGCTGGATGGGATCGAGCAGCACCTGCCGCTCGCGCCCGCGTGCGACATCGACCTGTTCGATGCCCCGCGCGACGTCGCCTCCCGCTTCGACGCGGTGCCCTCCTCGCTGTGCAAGGCGATCGAGCTGGCGCAGCGCAGCACGTTCATCGCGGCGCACCTGTCCCCGCGCACGCTCAAGGGTTATTACCGCGCCAAGCAGGCCGAGCACGATCAGGTCGATGCGGCAGGCGACCGCCTGGCCGCCGAACGCGCCCTGTACTTCGCCCGGTATTGACAGCGGCTCGCCCGCCAGACCCCCCACCAGAAAGGAGGGCGCGATGTGGAGCGCATCCTGCTCATATCCTCCACGCAGAAGTCCCAGAACACGCTCGTGCAGTTCCTCTCCACCTGTGGCGTGCAGGCGCAGACCGTGCCCGCCCACTCGGGCGCAGAGGGACGCCGCGCACTGCTCGATGGCCAGTTCGACATCGTGCTGGTCAATACGCCGCTATCCGACGAGTTCGGCCACGAGCTGGCGCAGAGCGCCGCACAGAGCAGCGCAGCGGGCGTGATCCTGCTCGTCAAGGCCGAGCAGGCCGATGCTGTCTCCGACATGATGGAGGCCGATGGCGTGTTCGTCCTGCCCAAGCCGCTCAGCCGCCCGCTGTTCTGTCAGGCGCTGCACATGGTGCGTGCGCTGCACGTGCGGCTGGACGGGCTGCAAAAGGAGAACCAACGGTTGCAGGATCGCATACAGGACATCCGGCTGGTCGATCGCGCCAAGTGCATCCTGATCGAGCTGCGCGGCATGACCGAGCCCGAGGCGCACACCTATATCGAGCAGCAGTCCATGCAGACGCGCCGCAGCAAGCGCTGGGTGGCGGAGGAGATCCTCGGCCTGCACACACCGTGAAAACACGTCCCCTTCCCGATACGAAAAGCCGCCGGCAGTCTCTGCCAGCGGCTTTTTTGTGCGCTCCTGCGCGCTTTTTTACTTTTTCAGCGTTTTCGCGAAGCTGTCCTTGAGGGTGACGATGCGGTTGAAGCGCCCGTCCTCCCGATCCTTGACATAATAGCCCATGCGAACGAACTGGAAGCGCTCGCCCTCCTTGGCCTGCGCGAGCGACGGCTCGAGCTTGCAGCCGGTCAGCTTTTGCAGCGAATCCGGCGCGAGGAAATCCAGATGATCCTTGCCCTCGGGCACATCATTGACATTTTCCAGCGTGAACAGGTCATGATAGAGATAGAGGTCGGCCTCCACCGCGTGGGCAGCGCTCACCCAATGGATCGTGCCCTTGACCTTGCGCCCGTCTGCGGGCATCCCGTTGCGGGTCTCGAGATCGGCCGTGCAGCGGATCTCGACCACTGCGCCGTCCTCGTCCTTGATGACCTGCTCGCAGCGGACGATATACGCGCCCATCAGGCGCACCTCGCCGCCCGGCTTGAGGCGCTGGAACTTGGGAGGCGGCACCTCGGCGAAATCGCTCTTTTCGATATACAATTCGCGCGTGAAGGGCACGTCGCGCGTGCCTGCGGCCTCGTCGCGCGGGTTGTTGGGCACGGCGAAATGCTCGCACCGGTCGGCCGGATAGTTGGTGATGACCAGCTTCACCGGCTCTGTGACCGCCATGCGGCGCAGCGCGGTCTCGTTGAGCTCCTCGCGGATGCAGTGCTCGAGCAGCTTGATGTCCACCAGCGAATCAGCCTTGGCCACGCCCGCACGCTGGACGAAATCCAAGATCGCCGACGGCGTATAGCCGCGGCGGCGCAGCGCACACAGCGTGGGCATCCGCGGGTCGTCCCAGCCCTCGACGTGGTGCTCGAACACGAGCTGGCGCAGATAGCGCTTGCTCATGACGGTGTGCGTCACGTTCAGGCGGGCGAACTCGCGCTGCTTGGGATGGTGCGGCAGCGGGCAGTTGTCCACCACCCACTCATAGAGCGGACGGTGGTTCTCGAACTCGATCGAGCAGAGCGAGTGGGTCACGCCCTCGATCGCGTCCTGGATCGGATGCGCGAAGTCATACAGCGGATAGATGCACCACTTGTCGCCCTGCCGGTGGTGGTGCGCCCGCACGATGCGGTAGATCGCGGGGTCGCGCATATTCATGTTGGGGCTGGCCATGTCGATCTTGGCGCGCAGCGTGCGCGAGCCGTCCTCGAACGCGCCCGCCCGCATCTGCTCGAACAGCGCGAGGTTTTCCTCGACTGAGCGATCGCGGTAGGGGCTGGGCTTGCCCGGCTCGGTGAGCGTGCCGCGATACGCCCGCATCTCGTCCTGCGTCAGATCATCGACATAGGCTTTGCCGTCCTTGATCAGCGCGACCGCGCACGCATAGCAGGTCTCGAAGTAGTCCGAGCCGTAGAACACGCCGCCCGAGGGCTCCTCGCCGGTCAGCCACTTGACATCCTCCCAGATGGAGTCCACGTACTCGGTGTCCTCCTTGACCGGGTTGGTGTCGTCGTAGCGCAGATTGAACTTGCCGCCGTATTTTTTGGCGATCGACCAGTTGATGAAGATCGCCTTGGCCGATCCGATGTGCAGATAGCCGTTGGGTTCGGGCGGGAACCGGGTGTGGATCTGCTCGGTCAGCCCGGCCGCCAAGTCGGCATCGATGATCTCGGTCAAAAAGTTGTTCACATTTTCCATCATATCGTTCTCTTCCCCCTCAGGCGGAGCCCAGCGCCGCCACACATTGATCGAGACGCGCGAGCACCCGTTCGCGTCCCAGGATGCGCATGACCGTTTGCAGGTCGGGCGCGTTCTGCCGCCCGGCGATCGCCACGCGCACCACCATGGACACATCGCCCACCGCGCCCTTGTACGCCGACGGGTCGGCCTTGTAGGCCTTGGTGTCCGTCGCATAGCCGTGGGCGGCGGCGATCTGCTTCATCTTTGCAAAGAAATCGTCCGGCGTGTCCTGCGCATCGAACAGCGGCGCGAAATCAGCGAGGATGGCCTTGGCCTCCTCGGCGGACACCCGCTCGGGCATGGTGTAGTCGGGCCGGAACAGCTCGTCGAACAGCAGATCCATGTAGCCCTTGGCATCCGCCCAGAGCGCGAGATCCTTGCGCGGCTTTTTGCCGCCGCGGCCGATCGCCAGATACGCCTTGGACATCGCCGGGTCGCGCGTGAACAGCGCGTGGAACGCGCGGTCGTGCGTCGCGCTCCAATCCGCGATCGCGGCATACACCGTGTCCGTGTCCATGCGAGAGATGACGTTTTTGGACACGTCGCGCAGCTTTTCGATGTCGAACAGCGCGCCCGACCCGCTCATCTTTTTGGTCGAGAACGGGAACGCATCCATCGGCGCGTCTTGGTTGGCGCGCCGCCACTCCTCGAAGTTGGAGTTGAGCAGCGTCATCAGGTATTCGAGCACGGCGGGCACCGGATAGCCCTGCTGCGCGTAGAACGAGAGCGCCAGCTCGGGATCCTTGCGCTTGGACAGCTTGCGTTTGCCACCGGTCTCGGGATCGATCTTCATCAGCTGGGCGGTATGGGCGTACTTGGGCGCCTTCCAGCCCATCGCGCGGAACAGTTGCAGGTGCACCGGCAGCGTCGCCAGCCATTCCTCGCCGCGCACGACCACCGTCGTCCCCATCAGGTGATCGTCCACCACGTGGGCGAAGTGATAGGTCGGGATGCCGTCCGACTTGAGGATCACCACGTCCTGATCGTTCTCTGTGATCTCCAGCTTGCCCTTGACCAGATCCTCGTGGCGGAGCTTATGCTCGATGCTGCCCTCGGAACGGAAACGCACGACATAGGGCGTGCCCTTGTCGAGCGCGGCCTCGATGTCCTCCATCGGGCGATCGCGCCACACGGCGTACCGGCCGTAGTAGCCGAAATTCTCCTTGTTCTGCTCCTGCTGCGCATGGGCGGCAGCCAGCTCCTCCTCGGTGCAAAAGCACGGGTAGGCCATGCCGCGCTGCACGAGCGACTTGACGAAGGTCTGGTAGATCGCCGCGCGCTGGGACTGGCGATAGGGGCCGTAGGCACCGTCGTCGCCGTCCAGCGTCGCGCCCTCGTCGAACGGCAGGCCGAACGAGGAGAACGCCTCGATGATGGTCTGCACGCCGCCCTCGACCTCGCGTTTTTTGTCGGTGTCCTCGATGCGCAGATAGAACACGCCGCCCGACTGATGCGCCAGACGCTCGTCCACCAGCGCACCGTACAGGTTGCCCAAGTGCATGAAGCCCGTGGGACTCGGTCCCATGCGCGTCACCTTCGCGCCTTCGGCGAGCTGGCGCTTGGGATAGCGCGCCTCGATCTCCTCCGGCGTGGTATGGATATGCGGAAACAGCCGCTCCGCCAAACGGTTATGATCCATGTCATTCACTCCAAGTCGCAGTTGAGGGCATTTGAGCCCATGATAGAACTATTTTATCACAGTACAAGGCGCGGCGCAAGCCAAAAAGCGCGGCCTTACGCCGCGCTATCGACGAAAGCGGTCTCCCGAGGAGGCCGCTTTCGATCGCCGGATGCCGCCCGCGCGGCTCTATCGAGGTCGCTGTGCGAGGGACGCGCCCCTGCGGGCGCGACGGGCTCACGGCGCTTCGGTCAGACCGTTCGCCGCGCCGGTGTTCGCCTGTCCGGCGTTGCCGGTCATCGCGTCGCCCATGTCCTGCACGCCGTCCTTGACCGCCTTACCGGCCTCGCCGACCGCGTCGCCCACATCGTCCACGCCGTCGCGGATGTCATCGCCCACGTTGCCGCCGTGCGGCGTTCCGGTCCCGTCCGGCGTGCCCGTGTCGCCCGTCAGGCCGTTTTGATTGGTCGTGCCGCCGTTCGTCATGCCGCCATCGTTTTGATCCTGGGTCATGTTCTCGTTCGTCCCGTTTTGACCGTTCCCGTTCTGATCGCTCCCATTCGAGCGACTCGCGCAGCCGCAGCCGAGCAGCAGCGTCAGCAGGACGAGCATCGCAATAAGCCTTTTCATCGCATTTCCTCCTTGTGCGTTTGCCCCTAGTATGGGAGGAACTGCCGTGGTCTATACATGGAGATCGATCTTTTTCAAATGCGACAGCACGACCGCGCACGTCAGCCCCGTCACCAGCCCGAGCGGCACGCTCATCACCAGCAGGAAGGGCAGATAGGTCAGCACGGCGGTCGTCTTGAGCCACAGCATCGCCGCCGCGATCTGGCCGACGTTGTGCGCGGCCGCGCCGGCCACGCTCACGCCCAGCAGCGAGCAAAAACGCCCCTCCAGCCGCAGCAGCAGCGCCATCACCACGAGCGACAGCAGCCCGCCGAGCAGCGAAAACAAAAAGGCGCTCACGCTGCCCATCAGCAGCGCGGCGATCGTGACGCGGCACAGCATGACCGCCAGCGCCTCGCGCACCGACAGCCGCGTGAGCGCGAACAGCGTCACCACGTTGGCCAGCCCCAGCTTGACGCCCGGCACGGGCACGACCGCATCCAGCGGGAACAGGCGCTCGACCAGCGACAGCACGACCGCCAGCGCGGCGAGCAGGCCGCAGGTCGTGATCGTCCTCGTTTTCATGGTCGTTCCCTCCTTTTTATGATACGATCGCGTCGATCTCGCCCGGCACGCCCACCAGCTTGACCACCACGCGGTTGGGCAGGCAGACCGCCGCCTGTCCCGCATGGGTGAGCGTGCCCGTGCGCACGCAGACTTGATCGCGGCAATCCGCCGCGTGCATGGTGGCGGTGCGCCCGTCGAGCACGATCACGTTATGCCCATCGAGATCGATCGTGCGCGCGGTGACATCGGTCAGCGCGACGCGCTCGACCAGCTCGCCCGCCTGCCAGACCTCGGCATACAGGCCGTCGCCCGTCGCCTGCCGCGCCAGCAACGCCGCCAATGCGGCCGCCGCCAGCAGCACCGCCCCGGCGATCACCAGATCGCCCCATTTGAGCCTATGCCACATAGCGATACCCCTTGTCCGCGCCGAGGAAGGTGAACGCGCACGCGGTCTCGACCGCGTCGCTCGTCACCACCTGCCCGTCCGCCGTGATGAACACCGCCGCGACATCCTGCGCCGCGCAAAAGGCCAGCCCTTCCTCCAGCCCCATCACGAACAGCGCGGTGGTCAGCGCATCCGCGCGGGTCGAGCAGGGGTCGATCACGGTCACGCTGCGCAGGCCGGTCTGCGCGGGATAGCCGGTCGCCGGGTCGAAGATATGGTGATACCGCACGCCATCCTGCTCGAAAAAGCGCTCATAGTCGCCCGAGGTGACGACCGACCGATCGCGCACCGCGACCGTCGCGATGAAGCTCGCATGATCGTCCGGATCGGCGATGCCGATCACCCAATCGCCGCCCTCGCGGCCGGGATTGACGCCGAACGCGCCGATATTGCCGCCCAGCTGCGCCAGCAGCGCACCGTCTGCGGCCAGCGGCGCGACCTTGTCGGTCGCGTAGCCCTTGCCGATGCCGCCCAGATCGAGCTGTGCGCCGTCATGCAGGCGCACCTGCCGGTCGCCCAGCAGCTCGATGTCGTGATAGTCCACCTGCGCCCGTGCGGCGTCGATCGCCGCCTGCGGCGGCACGTGGGCGGCCTCCGTGCCGATGCCCCACAGGTCGGTCAGCGCCGCCATCGTGGGATCGAACGCACCATCGGTCAGCGCGGCGTACTGCACCGCCGCCTCGATCGCGGCATAGGTGTCCTCGTGCACCGTGCACACCGCGCCCGCCGCGTGGTTGAGACGATACAGATCGCTATCCGTCCGCGTGCGCGAGAGCGCGGGCTCGAGCGCATCGACCTGCTGCTCGCACGCGACCGCGACCTGCTCGGCCGCCGCGCCATAGGCCGTGACCGTCATAAAGGTGTCCATCGCGAAAAAATCCACGGTATGCGCTGCCTCCTGCCGGGGCGCACAGCCCGCCAGACAGCAAAACAGCAGCAAAGCTGCTCCGAAACGCTTCATAGTTTGCTCCTTTTTGTGGGGCATCGCCGCCCCGAGATGTGTCGCGCCCTGTTTCGTGCACAAAACAAGGCGACGCATGGACGCCGCCCTTCGCCGGTGCACACGATCCGCGTCCTACCGACGCACGACCCCGTCCATCCGCCTTGCAACGACCCTATCGTACCACGCCGCCCGGCGGAAAGCAAGAAAAAAGTGCGATCGTTGGCCGGATGGCCGCGCGTCCATCGATAGATCGGCCAGCGGCGGGGCATATTGAGGAGAGCATGCTCCTTTTCCACACCGGACCGCTCCCATGATCAGGAGGACACAGATGAAACGCTTATTTTTCAACGGCACGATCATCACCATGACCGGCCAGCCCGCCGAGGCCGTGCTGACCCAAGACGGCACGATCGTCGCCGCCGGTGCGCTGGACGCGCTCGGGTGCACCGATGCCGCACGCTACGACCTACAAGGGCAGACGCTGCTGCCCGCCTTTTTGGACGCACACAGCCACCTTTCTTCCTATGCGGCCTCCTTTTTGCAGGTCTCGCTGGCCGGCGCCGACCGGGTGGAGGCGATCCAGAGCCGCCTGTCCGACTGGATCGAGCAGCAGCCGCCCGGCGACACCGGCTGGGTGATCGCCACCGCCTATGACGACAGCCTGCTGCCGCCGGACGAGCGGCTCGACCGCGCCGCCCTCGATGCGGTCTCCCGCGCCCATCCGATCGTCGTGCAGCACCAAAGCGGCCACAGCAGCGTGTGGAACAGCACGGCGGCCGCCCTGCTCGGCCTGCACGCCCGCGCCGGGCAGCTGGCCGAGCGCGACCACATGGCCGCGCTGCAACGGATCCCGCTGCCCAGCGTCACCGTGCTGGGCGAGCGCTGCGTGCAGGCGCAGCGCCGGTATCTGGCGCACGGGATCGTTCACGTGCAGGAGGGGCTGCTCGTCGGCTCGCTGCTGCCGCTGTACCAGCACCTGATCGAGCACGATCTGCTGCTGCTCGATACGGTCGTCTACCCCGATATGCAGACCTTCGATGCGTGCAAGGCGCGTTTCCCGCAGGCGATCGGGCGCTACCACCGCCATATGCGGATCGGCGGCATCAAGATCATGCTGGACGGCTCGCCCCAATCCCGGACGGCGTGGGTGCGCACGCCCTATCGCGGCACCAACGACTGCGGCCGCAGCACGCTGTCCGACGCGGCGGTCTGCGCCGCCATCCGCAAGGCGCTCGTCGAGCAGGTGCAGCTGCTCGCCCACTGCAACGGCGATCAGGCGATCGAGCAGTTTTTGCGCGCCCTCGAGCAGTTCGATCGGGCGGTGATCCGGCAGCTCCGCCCGGTTTTGATCCACGCCCAGCTGCTGCGCGCCGACCAGCTCGACCGGGTCAAGGCGCTGGGCGCGATCCCCTCGTTCTTCATCGGGCATATCTATCATTTTGGCGATACGCACATCGAGCAGCTCGGGCTGGCGCGGGCGAGCCGGATCAGCCCCGCCCGCGCGGCGCTGGACAAGGGCATCCGCTTCACCTTCCATCAGGACACACCGGTGATCGCGCCCGATGTGCTCGAAACGCTGTGGTGCGCGACCTGCCGCCGGACGAAAAGCGGCATCGTGCTGGGGGCGCAGGAGCGGATCGGCTGTCTCGACGCGATCCGCGCACAGACCAGCAACGTGGCCGCCCAATACGGCGAGCAGCGGCACAAGGGCAGCATCGCGCCGGGCAAACGCGCCGATCTGGTCGTGCTGGGCGGCGACATCCTGCGCACCGACCCCGACCGGCTGCGCACGCTGCCGCTCACAGACGTATTTTGCAGCACCGTCCCGCGCCCCGACTGACCGCCGCGACGCGACGCAGCAGCCCCCACGCGACGGCGTGGGGGCTGCTGCTATCTTCCGACCGGGCGGGGGCGTCCTGCCGCCCCTCAGCGGTCTTTGAGCGCGACATAGCCGACCGCAGGCTGCACGCAGCGATAGGCCGGGCGGATGATCTTGTCCGTATTGACCAGCTCCTCCAGCCGGTGGGCGCACCAGCCGACGATCCGCGCGATGGCGAACACCGGGGTGTACAGCTCGGGCGGCAGCCCCAGCATCGAGTAGACGAAGCCCGAATAAAAATCCACGTTGGCGGAAACGCCCTTGTAGATCTGCCGCTCCCGCGCGATGACCTGCGGCGCGAGCCGCGCCACCGCGGAATAGAGCGCGAACTCGTCGTCCCGCCCCTTTTCGCGGGCGAGCTGGCCGACGAAGGACTTGAACACCTGCGCGCGGGGATCGGAGATCGAATAGACCGCGTGCCCCATCCCGTAGATCAGCCCCTTCTGGTCGAACACCTCGCGCCGCACCAGCCGGGTCAGGTAATCCGCGACCGCCGCATCGTCCTTGGGATCGGACACCTGCCGCTTGAGGTCGTCGAACATCTGCACGACCTTGTAATTCGCGCCGCCGTGCTTGGGACCCTTGAGCGAGCCGAGCGCGGCCGAGATCGCCGAATAGGTATCCGTGCCGGACGACGTGACCACGTGCGTGGTGAACGACGAGTTGTTGCCGCCACCGTGCTCCATGTGCAGCACGAGCGCGAGATCGAGCACGCTCGCCTCGAGCGGGGTGTATTTCATGTCCGGCCGCAGCATCCGCAGCAGGTTGGAGGCGGTGGATAGGCTGTCCGACGGGTAGTGGATATACATACTGCCGCCGCACTCATAGTGGTTGTAGGCATGATAGGAATACACCGCCAGCATGGGGAACACCGAGATCAGCATCAGGCTCTGCCGCAGCACGTTGGGCAGGCTGATGTCGTCCGCCCGGTCGTCATACGAGGCCAGCGTGAGCACGCTGCGGGACAGACTGTTCATCATGTCGCGCGTGGGCGCTTTCATGATGACATCGCGCGTGAAATTGGTCGGCAGCGTGCGCCCCTGCGCCAGCAGGTTTTTGAAGGCGCTCAGGCGCTTGGCGTCCGGCAGCTCGCCGAACAGCAGCAGATACGCGACCTCCTCATAGCCCTTGCGGCCGTCCTTGACGAAGCCGCTCACCAGATCCTTGATCGGCACGCCGCGGTAATACAATTCGCCCTCACAGGGGACGAGCTTGCCGTCCACCATTTTTTTGGAGACGATGTCCGAGATGTTGGTCAGACCGGCGAGCACGCCCTCGCCGTTGAGGTCGCGCAGGCCGCGCTTGACATCGTATTCTTTATACAGGGGCGCGTCGATCCGATCGTTGCGCGCGCACAGCGCCGCCAGCGCCTCGATATTCGGCACCCCCCGCCATACGTTCCGTTCGTCCAGCATATGCGTTTCTTCCTTTCCGTTTCACTGCTATCCCATATATGTATTGTAGCGGGAACAGCGCCGATCTGCAACGTCG
The DNA here is from genome assembly GCA_030533295.1 of Eubacteriales bacterium. Lineage (GTDB taxonomy): Bacteria > Bacillota > Clostridia > Oscillospirales > Butyricicoccaceae > Agathobaculum. Next base: position 997 of record JAUNJI010000048.1, on the reverse strand, counting down.
ATTTGGATGCAGGCTGTTAATTTTTTGTGAATGGATATGCAGCGACGCGTATCTTCAGCCGTTATTCGCCGTCCTCCTGCGCGGTGCTGCGGGCGCGGTGGCGGTAGGCATAGCGGAAGCTGGCATAGCTCAGCAGCAGCGTGACCGCGACCAGCAGCGGCACGAGGAACAGCATCTCGAACGCGACCACCAGCAGGATGTCGCCCAGCCCCATGGCCGCCCACGGCGCACCGTTGGCCGCCTGGATCGCGCACACCACGGCGCAGACCACCACGCCCTCGAGCACGCCTTGCAGCACATAGTGCTTCCACGGAAAGCGCTCGGCCTCGGCATAGGCGTTGTCGTCCATCATGCCCTTGCGGTTCATCAGCACGATGCAGACGATCTGCGCGAGCATGAGCACCGCGAACTCGATCAGATCCAGATCGCTCTGCCGCTCGCCCGCCCACATATCGACCGAAAAGCGAAAGCCCGCCATCTTCAACAGCAGGTCGAGCAGGATACCGGCGGTCATCACGAAAAAGCCGATCCGATAGATGCGATCCATCTCGGCGCGCACGCGCTCATCCTTCATCTTGCGGAATAATTTCATATCAGTTCTCCTCCCAAAACAGTTCGTCCAACGTCTTGTCCAGCGCCTTGCAGATCGCGAGACACAGGTTGAGCGTCGGGTTATAGCCGCCAGCCTCGATCAGGCCGATGGTCTGGCGCGTCACGCCGACCCGCTCGGCCAGCTCGGCTTGCGACAGCTCCTTTTCCACCCGCGCCAGCTTGAGCCGTTTGTTCTTCATACGCTCTGCCTCCTTACGTTTCCATTATATGATATATCTTTCAGAATGTCAAATATATATTACATCAAGAAAGATAAATTTTCTATTTTATCGGAAATATCCGTCATTCGCTCTGCGCCCGCGCGGCACGAAAAGGCCTCGGGCGGAGCGCCCGGGGCCTTTCTTTCTGTTTCAGCGGATGTAGTTGAACATCGTGCGGTGATGGG
>JAUNJI010000108.1 GCA_030533295.1 Eubacteriales bacterium | reverse complement strand
AAGGTCTGCGGTTATTTTTTTAGAAAGTAACGTGTTTCTGAGGTCGCCCGTCTGTTGACAGTGCCTCTTTTTTTTATTATAGCAGACCCGCGCGGTTTGTCAAGCGCGACCTCAGTTGTCGAGGTAGAACTGCACCAGCTCCTGCATCAGCTCGTCGCGATCGATCTTGCAGATCAGGCTGCGTGCGTTGTTGTGGTTGGTGATGTACGTCGGGTCCTCCGAGAGCAGATAGCCCACGATCTGGTTGATCGGGTTGTACCCTTTCTCCTTGAGCGCATCGTATACCGCAGTCAACGTGCGCTTCATCTCCTTGTTGGCCTCGTCCACCAGGCTGAATTTCCTCGTGCCCTCAAACATGTCTATCTCCTTTCTGATCCTATCGATCCGTCCATGATATAAACAGCATAATACAAAACGGTGCGAAAGTAAAGCATTATCCGCGTCAGAGCGTGTAAAATCTTTTTCCAGCGCTGGAAAGGCGCAGCCGCCCGCGGGACGCGGACGGCTGTTCACGTGCGGGGGGGGCTACCGCAGAGCGATCGTCACCGCCTGCTCTTCGAGCAGCTCGATGTCGTCCGGCTGCCAGAAGGACACGCCCGCGACCTGGGCGAGCGCCTCCTCGGTCAGGTCGGGGTAGTACAGGGTGGCGATGATGTTGCCGGTCTCACGGTCGGTATAGCTGTCAAAGTAAGCGTTATGGTCGAACGCCAGACGGTCGCCGTCCGCGTCGGTCAGGCTGAACCGGCCGTTTTCCCGCCAGGTCACGCCGTGGGTGGAGAAGGTGGCGACCGCCTTGTCCGCGCCGATCGCCAGCGTTTCGAGCGTCAGGCCGTTTTGACCCGCGTCGGTCAGCGGCAGCGCGTCCAGCGCGCCCCGGACCTCGTGGCTGCGGCCGTTCCCTGCGATCGGGATGAGCGTGATCGATCGGGTCGTTTCATCCGCGCCGATGAACTCGAACTGGTTGACCGAACGGCCGATGCTGTTCCCGGTCAGCCCGCCGTCGATGAGGGGCAGATAATTGCCCTGATCGTCGCGCAGGACGAAGCTGTCCCACGGCATATCGTCGCCGGTCACGCGCTCGCTGAGCGTGAGGGACGAGCTGAGCGGGGAGACCGACACGCGCTCGATGCGCGGCGTGTGCGTTGCGGTGTGCGGCGCGCCCTGCTCGTCCGTCCAAGTGTAGCGCACGGTGAAGTCCTGCTTCGGCTCGACGGTCAGGCTGTCCACCGTGCTCTTGTCCACCGCGAGGGCGAAGCGGAAGTCGGCATCCGGCAGGCTGCTCGTGCCGCCGGTGTACAGCAGCAGGTCGAATCGGTCGGGCAGCGCCGTTTTGATCGGCAGGCGGTGCATCCCCTTGAGCGTGCAGTCGTCGGCGAAATATGCCTCCGTCTGTATGGTACCGGTGCTATCCAACTCCTTGCCGTCCACCATCGCCCAGAACACGGGCGCGGACCATTCGGCCAGCCAGCTTTCCGGCTCGTCGCCCTCCAGCCGCTCGAGCGGCGCTTCGCCCGTCATGGTGTAGAAAACGGTCATATAGCTGTCGTCCACCGCGAGGTCGTCGATGGTCAAGGTCGTGCCGTCTACGGTCCGGCTCGCGCCGACAGCGGCGCTGTAGCGCTCATACTGCATCTGGCGGGTGGCGTATGCCGAGTCATCCTGCCCACGGAAGTAGTCGATCACGTGCTGGGTCATCTCCAGCACGGCGGGCGCGGCCGCCGAAGCGCCCACGATCAGCGTCGCCGCTGCGGCGGCGCACACGGCCACGCGGAGCGGGCGGCGTTTGCGGACGGGCGGCGCGGCTTGGGCGGGCAGGGCGCCCAGCAGGGCGTCCATGCGGCTGTCGAAGCCCGCCGGGGCGGGGCTGTCCTCACGCGCGGCGCGTGCCTTGAGCTTGTCGTCGAATGTCATCGTTCAGTCCTCCTTCAGCAGTGTGCGCAGGCGATCGCGTGCGCGGGACAGGCGGCTGCGCACCGTTCCCTCGCGCACGCCGAGCGTTTTGGCGATCGCGGCGGTGGGCATATCCTCGTAATAGAACAGCACGGTCACGATCCGCTGCTCCTCCGGCAGACGGCAGACGGCGTCCCACAGGCCGAGGTCGTGCGGATCCTCTGCGCCGCCCGCGAGCGGCTCGAGATCGTCGGTATAGGTCACGCGCGCCTCTTTGCGGTGGTGGGCATACGCGCAGTTGACCGTGATGCGGAGCAGCCAGCTCTTGAGCGCCCGCTCTTCGCGCAGCCGTCCGAAGGACTGCCATGCGCGCAGGATCGCCTCACCGACCGCGTCCTCCGCATCTGCGTCGCTGTCCAGCAGGACACGCGCCGCGCGGTACATGGCGTGGCGGTGCGCGGTCACGGCGGCGGCGAACCGCTCGCGTGTGTCCGCCTGTATGTCAGTCAGTAGCATTTCCATGTGTCACCTCATTTTTATCGTCCGGACACTGATAAGATGCACCGGCGGGCACGATCGCTCCCGCAAAACGGAAAATTTTTTCGCACGGAGGCAGCAAACAGGGCGGACCGTTCGGTCTGCCCTGTTTGCTTTCGTTTATGGGGGATCTCCCTGCGCTCAGCTGCGCAGCACGGCGTGGAACGCGGCTTCGAGCGCGGCCAGCGCGCGTTTCATCGCCTGATCGCACTCCTCGTCGGTCAGCGTGCGGTCGGGCGCACGCATGGACAGCGAGTACGCCACGGACTTTTTGCCCTCGGGCACGCCCTTGCCCTTGTACACGTCGAACAGCTTGACCGATTCGACGATCGCGCCCGCGGCCTG
>JAUNJI010000107.1 GCA_030533295.1 Eubacteriales bacterium | reverse complement strand
AAAGGAAGTGAACATCTATGCCTATCTCGTTAGAGGTCTGGGGCGAGTTCGCCCTTTTTACCAGACCCGAAATGAAGGTAGAACGGGTGAGCTACGACATCATGACGCCCTCTGCCGCGCGGGGGCTGGTCGAAAGCATTTTCTGGCACCCCGGCCTGCTATGGGTCATCGACCGCATCCGCGTGTGCGCCCCGATCCACTTCACCAACCTGCGGCGCAACGAGGTCAAGTCCACCGTTCCTGCCCGCACCGCCCGCACCGTGATGGAGCGAGGCTGCGGCGATCTGTACCTGTCCACCACGGAGGACATCCAGCAGCGCGCCGCCCTGCTGCTGCGCGACGTGCGGTATGTGATCGACGCGCATTTCGAGATCACCGACAAGGCCGCGCCGAGCGATAACCCCGGCAAATTTCAGGACATCGTGACCCGCCGCATCCGCAAGGGGCAATGCTACCACCAGCCTTATCTGGGCTGCCGCGAGCTCCCCGCGCAGTTCCGATGGTGCGAAACGCCGCCGCCCTGTCCCGAGGACTTGAAAGGCGAGCGCGACCTCGGCTGGATGCTGTGGGACATGGACTACACCGACCCGAACGACATCCGCCCCCTGTTTTTCCGCGCCGTGCTGCGAGATGGGGTGCTGGACGTGCCCACGCGGGACAGTGGGGAGGTGCGGGGATGATCTTACAGGCATTGACCGACTATTACCGCGCGCTGGCCGAAAGCGGACAGATCGACCCGCCCGGCTGGGGGCAGGCCAAGGTCTCCTTCGCCCTGTATCTGCGCACAGATGGTGCGCTGGAGCGCGTCATGCCGCTCCAGACCGAGCAGCAGCGCGGAAAAAAGACCGTGCTCGCGCCGCAGCTCATGCGCCTGCCTGCGCCGGTCAAGCGCACGGTGGGCATCGCTGCGAATTTCCTTTTCGACCATTCCGGCTATCTGCTGGGCGTCGATAACAAGGGCAAGCCGCAGCGCACCGCACAGTGCTTCGCCGCCTGCAAGGCGCTGCACGAGCAGCTCCTGACCGGCATCGATGCCCCGGCGGCCAAGGCGGTGCTGGCCTTTTTCCGCACATGGCAGCCCGATCAGGCCGCCACCCATCCTGCGCTGGCCGAGCACTGGGATGCGATCATCGCGGGCGGCAACCTGATCTTCCGCTGCGCGGACGGCTACGCCCACGACGATCCGGCGATCCGCGCGGCGTGGGATCGGCATTACAGCAGCGCTCCCACAGAGGACGGCGCACAGACGATCTGCCTCGTGACCGGCGAGCCCTGCGCAGCCGAGGCGGTGCATCCCGCGATCCGCGGCGTTCCCGGTGCCCAGTCCAGTGGGGCGGCGCTCGTGTCCTTCAACGCTCCCGCGTTCTGCTCTTACGGCAAAGAGCAAAGCTACAACGCCCCGACCAGCAAATACGCCGCTTTCGCCTACACCACCGCGCTCAACCACCTGTTGGCCGACCGAGCGCACACCTTCGCTGCGGGCGATGCCACGGTCGTCTTTTGGGCGCACAGCGGCGAAGCAGGCTACCAAGACTTCTTTAGCAGTATGCTGAACGATGTCTATGAGGAGCGCGATCTGGGACAGATGGTGCAGGAGCTGCTGCGCGGACACCCGGTGGTGTTCGACCAGACCATGCTCGACCCCGCGATGGACTTTTACATCTTGGGGCTATCCCCCAACGCCGCCCGGCTGTCGGTGCGATCCTTCCTGCGAAACAGCTTCGGCAGCTTTTTGGAGCACATCCAAGCCCATCGGGAGCGGCTGCGGATCGTCCGCCCCGCCTATGAGCGCTTCGAGGTGCCCTCGCTCAAGGCGATCTTGGATGCGACGGTCGATCTGAACAGCCGAGACAAGCAGGCTTCTCCGCAGCTGGCGGGCGAGCTGCTCCGGGCGATCCTGAACGACACGCCCTACCCCGCCACGCTGCTGAACGGCGTCGTGCTGCGCATCCGCGCCGAGCAGCGGGACAAAAACGACCCCAAAAAGCCGTTCAAGGTGACTTGGCCGCGGGCAGCTATCCTGAAAGCCTATTTTTTGAAAAATCATGAACACTCGCCCCATTATCAGACCTTATTGGAGGTGGCTCAAATGGATCTGAACGATACCTGCACCTATCTGCCTTATCTTTTAGGCCGGCTTTTTTCCACAATGGAAAAGATCCAGTTGGCTTCTGCCGACTGGAAGCTCAGCCAAACGATCAAAGACAGCTATTTCAATTCCGCAGCCGTGACCCCTAAGATCATCTTTCATAAACTGTTCCCATTAAACGAGTATCACATGAAAAAACTGATGCGGGACAAGCCGGGTCTCGCAGTAACGCTGGGCAGAGAGAAAGCAGCGATCATCGGCAAGATCACGCGACCCATTCCGTCTCGCTTCAACGCCGAGGAGGCGAATTGCTTTTACCTCGGCTATTATCATCAAGATATGCTGAAAAAGGAGGATAAGTGATATGTCTGAGATCATCAAAAACCGCTATGAATTCGTCATCCTGTTCGACGTGGAGAACGGCAACCCCAACGGTGACCCCGACGCCGGCAATATGCCCCGGGTCGATCCCGAGACCGGACTGGGACTGGTCACCGACGTGTGTCTCAAGCGCAAGATCCGCAACTATGTGGAGACCGTCAAGGAGGACGCCACCGGCTATCGCATCTATGTCAAGGACGGTGTGCCCCTCAACCGAAATGATGCAGAAGCCTATGCCGCGCTGGAAGTGGACGAAAAGACGGTCAAGGCGAAGAAAAAGCAAGATCCCGCGCTGGACGCTAAGCTC
>JAUNJI010000047.1 GCA_030533295.1 Eubacteriales bacterium | reverse complement strand
ATGATAGAAAAAACCTCCTTAGGACTGAGCGTGCAGCGTGATCTGGAGCAGCTTGAACCGCCCCGCGCCGCCGATCGCGTGCTTGGTCTTGGCCGGTACGCACACACAGTCGCCCGCCGCGAGCAGGCTGCTCCGGCCGTCCTGTTGGAGCGGCATTTGCCCCTCGATGACCAGATAGAGCGTGTCGCCCAGATAGTACTCGGTGCTGATGCCGTCGCCCTCGTCGAAGGCGAACAGCGTCATCGATACGTCGGCCTGCTGGCTGAGCGCCATGCTGACCACCGATGCCGGGCTGTAATCGATCAGCGCGGCCATCGCCGTCGGCGACAGCGGCAGGTTTCGCAATCCTTCCATGCGGATGTCTCCTTCCTATTATTTCAGATGCCGTACATCCACCAGTATAGCACAACGGCCGCGGAAATAACATAGTTGTTCGGTATGATTTTTGGAGAAACACCGCACTCGCTCAGAAAAGCGAACAAAATAGAAGGTTTGATGGGCGGTCAGCGGTCGGCCGGAGGATGGTCGTCCCCTATCTGCGCGGCCGCCTTGTCTGTTTTGTTCGTTTTGTCCCGGATGCCCAGCTCGCCGCGGCAACGGCTGCATAGCTGGTCGCGGTCGGGCGCGGGCGCACCGCAGCGCGTGCACGGATAGCCCGTGATCGGCAGCAGCAGCGGGCGGCGCGGGTCGGTCAGCGGCACGGCCGTGGGCGGCAGGATGGTTTGGCCGGGACAGGTCTCGGTGCACAGGCCGCAGGCCGTGCACCGCCACGGCACGAGCGCCAGATACCACGTTTTGCGGCCGGTCTCATCGACCTCGTCCTCGACCTGCTGCAAAGCGTCGGTGGGACACAGCCGACTGCACAGCCCGCAGGCCGTGCAATCCTCGCCGATGGCCGGGATCGTCCACCGGAAGGGGCGGGCGGGCTCGAGCCGCCGCAGGCGACTGAGCAGCAGCCGCCGGAACAGCGTGCCATCGGGCGCGAGCTTGCGATCTTCGGGCAGCAGCCCGGCGATCGTCGAGCGCGAGCGCGACACGAGCAGCCCGATCGCCTCCCGCCGGGACAGCCCCCGCGCGGGCAGCGCCTGCCCCTCGGTGCAGCACACGATCCGCCCTTCGTCGGGCGGGTCGTCCAAAAACCGCCGCGCGGTATCCAGCGTCTGCTGCCATTGCTGCCAGAGCGCGTGGCGGGGGCAGTCGTCGCACGCGCCGCGCAGCAGCGTCACCGTGCCGTCCAGCGCGAAAAAGGCGAGCAGCTCCCACGCGATCGCGGCCAGACAGGGCACGCGCCAGTCGCAGGGGTCGGTGTGCGCCTGACAGCCGATGACCACATCGCCGCGCAGCCGGTCGCAGTGCTCGAGCGCCGCCGTGGTGAACAGCGTCGAGGGGACGATGCAGCTTTGCGGGCAGGCCGCCACGCACGCGCCGCAGTTGTCGCAGTACTCCCAATTGGGCTCGGCGCGGTCGAACACGCCGTGCGGACACAGATCCTTGCAGATCGTGCACGTGCGGCGGGTCTGGACGGTGTTGAGGCAGCCCGGCTGATGCAGCGTCGGGTGGTTCTCGTCGATCAGATGCTTGGTCAGATAATCCGTCCATAATGCCATGATGCCGGCCTCCTTTCGTTCCTATCTTTTTCATTATACGGAGCGCGGCGGCCAAAGGCAAGCAAAAACGTCTGCGCTGGGTCGAACGTCCATTTGACATCATATTATTTTGTTGTTATAATGTCTCTAAACAGCGTGTCGAACGATCCTTGCATCGTTGGTGCGCCGCAAGCGGAGCGACGATGGGGCGAGCACGCCCCGGCGCTGTGCCAGCAGCACAGCAAGATCTTGGGCTCGGTGCGCGCACGACGGACAGACCGGCGATCAGGGCAAGGGCACACCGTGGGCATCCCCCGCCGAGAAAAAGGGGGAGCGTCCGGACGGGCGATCGCGTGCCCCGGCCGCGATCGGTCAGGCCGCGTCCGCGGTCAAGGATCGGGCGAGAAGAAAACAGGCGAAGTAACGAAGCGTGGTTTGCGCTGTGCCAGCGGAAACAGGGCGTCGTGCGTCAGGGGGAGGACGGGCGCGCGGCAGTCCCGCATCTTTATCGAAAAAGGAGACCTGCCCTTTTTCATTCGCCTGTGATAAAGTAGGTGTAGATCTGCTATGAAGGAGAGAGAAGAACTGTCGATGATACGCCAGATCAAGGAATGTTTCGGGTTCGATTTCGTGGGGATCGCCACAGTGTTGGAGGCGCATCAGCAGTTTCTTACTTGGATGTTCGCAACAGGAAGCAAAAACACCGATTATCGGAAGATCGTGCTCGAGCCGGGCAAGGGGGTCGCGGGCGGGGTATACAGCTCCGGCCGCCCCATGGTCATCCAAAACACCATGGGCGAGCTGTCCCCCCGGCAGCAGGTCGATCATCCGATCATCATCGCGGAGGAATTGGTCAGTTTGCTGGCGATCCCCTTGTGGAAAGGGGCGCGGGTGGCCGGCGTGCTGATGATGGCCTTTCGTGTCAAGACCGAGATCACCAAAATGCTCTATGAGCAAGTCCTCCAGATGATCGGCAAAGATTTTTGCGGGTACGAGGTGCAGCACGCGCGTTTTGAAGATGCGATCCATTCGGGCGAGCTCGATGTGCCGGCGGTGCCCATCTATGAACTGATGCGGTATCAGATCCTGCAAGCCAAGGAGGAGGAGCGCAAGCGCTTGGCGCGCGATCTGCACGATACGGCGATCCAGTCGGTCGTCGGCGCGCAGTATCTGCTGCGCAGCATCAAGTATGCCAAGGATCGCGACGGGATCCTCGCGATCGCGGACGAGGTCGATCAGCGCCTGATGCAGATCCAGACCGACCTGCGCAACATCTCCAACGGCCTGCGCCCCCGTGCGCTGGACGATCTGGGGCTGGTGTTCATCCTGTCGTCCTTCGTCAAATCGAAGGAGGAAAGCTACGGCATCTCGATCTATTTCCACGAAAACGTGGGCGACACCCGCTATGTGCCCGAGATCGAGAACGTGTTCTACCGCGTCTGTCAGGAGGCCGTGGTCAACGCCTGCAAGTATTCGGGCAGCGCCGATCTGATGATCTCGCTGGTCGATTCGGGCGAGTATCTGACGCTCGAAGTCACCGACCACGGCATCGGCTTCGATCTCGAGCATATCGAGATCAAGGGCGGCGGCATGGGGCTGCCCAATATGCGCGATCAGGCCGCGCTGATCGATGGGGAATTCACCTATCAGTCGCTGCCCGGCAAGGGCACGAGCATCTGGCTGACCGCGCCAGTCAAAAGGAGGGATCCATCGTGAGGATCATCGTAGCGGACGATCACGCCGTCGTGCGCCGGGGTTTTGAGATGCTGCTCAACTATCAGCCCAATATCGAGGTGGTCGGCACCGCGTCGAGCGGTGAGGAGGCCTACCAGATGGTCAAGGAGCTGCATCCCGACATCGTGCTGCTGGACATCAGTATGCCCCCCGGCGAGAGCGGCATGGTGACGGCGGGGCGCATCCACGAATCCTTCCCGGATACCAAGATCATCATGCTGACCATGCACGATGACCGGGAATACCTGCTCTATACCGTGCAAAACGGCGCATCGGGCTATCTGCTCAAGACCGCGCTCGAGTCCGAGCTGCTCGAGGCGATCAACACGGTCTATCAGGGCGGGCTGTATATCTGTAATGAGATGGTGCCCTATCTGGTGCAGGGCTTCGTCAACCGCCATTCGGAGGCGTCGGACAGCTATCTCAAGCTGGCCGAGCGCGAGGTCGAGGTGCTGACGCTGGTCGCCCGCGGCTATGGCAACAAGGAGATCGCGGCGCAGATGTTCCTGTCGGTCAAAACGGTCGAGAGCTATAAGTCCAAGATCATGTCCAAATTGGGGCTCAAGTCGCGGCCGGAAATGGTCGAATACGCCATCAAAAAGAAGCTGCTCCAGCTTTGAGAGCGTCAGTTAGGGGATCCCCTGCCGGAAAGAAAGGGGATCCCCTGATTTTTTTTGACCGTTTTTTCTTTATAATGAAAGCAAGGAAAGGCCAAGATCATCAGATGGGAGGATCTAACATGAGATTAGGTGCGACGGAGCTGTTGCTCATCCTGGCGCTGGCGGTGTTGCTCTTCGGAGGGACGCGCCTTGCAGGCTTGGGAAAGGCCATGGGGCGCAGCATCAGGGAGTTCAAGGAAGAAGTACGCAGCGCAGACAAGCCCGCCTCCAGCGTGGGGGAGTCCTCGGATGCGCAGGATCAGTAACACAGGGGGCAAGACAGGGAACGAGCTGACCGAGTCGGTGCGGCGCTGGTGGGATCGTCCCGATCCCCCGATGGAGGCCAAGCCGCTCTCGACGCACCTGATCGCGCTGCGAAAAACGCTGATCGTCTGTTTGGCGGCGGTGGGGATCGCCTTTTTGCTGCTGTTCCTGCTGGCGTCCAAGTGGCTGGTCAGCCAGATCACCGCGCCGATCATCGCGCAGGGCATCGACATCGTGTTCACCGATGTGTCCGAGGCCTTCGCCGCGCAGGTCAAGCTGTCGCTGATCATGGCGGTGGTGGTGGCCAGCCCAGTGCTGACAGGGGCGATCTGGCTGTTCATCCGCCCCGCGTTGCGGCGCAAGGAGCGGGTGATGGCGGGCTGCGGCCTGCTCGCGGCGCTGCTGCTGTTCGCTGTGGGCGTCGTGTTCGCCTATCGGTATGTGTTCTTTTTGGCGGTCAACTTTTTCATCTATGCGGGCGAGGGCGTGGCCGTGCCCCTGCTCTCGGTGGGCACGTATACCAACTTCCTGTTCGGTTTTGTGGTGCCCTTCGGCGTGACGTTCGAGTTGCCGCTCGTGTTGGTCTTTTTGACGCGGTGGGGGCTGGTCAGCGCCCGCAGCCTGCGCAAAGCGCGCAAATTCGTCATCTTCGGTATCGCGATCGTGGCCGCTATCCTGACCCCGCCGGACGTGGTCTCGCAGGTCATGCTGGGCGTTCCGCTGTGGGCATTGTACGAGATCGGCGTGCTGCTCGCGTGGCTGCTGCGGCCGCGGGAGGAAAAAACCGCGTATTCGACTGCACAGATCTAATTCAGTTAAAACGAACAGCTGGCACAGGCTGTTGACACAGGGAGGAAAGGATCAAATGAGTGAAGAAAAGTTTGACGTGATCGTAGTAGGTGCGGGCTTAGCCGGCAACACCGCCGCGTATCTGATGGCGCAGGCCGGGCTCGAGGTGCTGGTCATCGAGCGCGGCGAGACCATCGGCTGCAAGAACGTGACCGGCGGCCGTATGTACAGCCACAGCCTCGAGCGCATCTTCCCCAACTTCGCGGAGGAGGCGCCGGTCGAGCGTAAGATCACCAAGGAGCGCGTTTCGTTCGTGACCGCGGATGGCGCGAGCACGATCGAGTATGCGTCCCCCGGCCTCGGCGAGCAGGGCAAGGCCACCTATTCGATCCTGCGCAGCCGTTTCGACCCGTGGCTGGCCGGCAAGGCCGAGGAAGCGGGCGCGATGTACATCACCGGCATCCGTGTCGATGAAGTGCTGACGCAGGACGGCAAGGTCGTCGGCGTGCGCGCGGGCGATGAGGAGATGATGGCCGATGTCGTGCTGCTGGCCGACGGCGTCAACTCCCTGCTGGCGCAGCAGCTGGGCATGAAGAAGGAGCTCGACCCGCGCGAGGTCGCGGTCGGCGTCAAGGAAGTGATCCGTCTGGGCGAGGACGTGATCAACGACCGCTTCGGCACCACCTCGGACGAGGGCACGGCGTGGCTGTTCGCGGGCGATGTCAGCGGCGGCAACGTCGGCGGCGGTTTCCTCTACACCAATAAGGACACGCTTTCTGTCGGCATCGTGACCACCGTGGGCGACATCGGCCACAGCGATGTCCCGCCGCGCGATATGCTCGAGCGCCTCAAGGAGCATCCGGTCGTCAAGCCGCTGATCGCAGGCGGCAAGCTGGTCGAGTATGCGGCGCATCTGGTCACTGAGGGCGGCTATAATATGCTCCCCGAGCTCTATCGGGACGGCGTGCTGGTCGCGGGCGACGCGGCGGCGCTCGTCATGAACCTGGGCTACACCATCCGCGGCATGGATCTTTGCATCGAGTCCGGCCGTCTGGCGGCCGAGGCCATCATCGCGGCCAAGGAGGCCAACGACTTTAGCGCGAGCTCGCTGTCGCGCTATGAGACCGCGCTGCAAAACAGCTTCATCATGGCCGACCTCAAGCATTATCGCAAGATGCCGGCCTTCATCGAGAACCATCGCCTGTTCGAGCAGTATCCGGCGATGCTCGAGGAGCTCATGTCCGGCCTGTTCATGATGTACGGCCAGCAGCCGGAGAAGCTGATGAAAAAGGCGATGAAGGCAGTCAAGTCGGCCGGTGGCGTCTGGCCGCTGCTGCGTGATGTAAAAAATGGATTGGGGGCTATCTAACAATGGCAATGTCGATCGATGATAAGCTGGGGTGCAACCGCTTTCACCCGGATGATAACTATGCGCATATCGAAGTGAACCCGGATTGCACGGACACCCGGATGATCGAGCGCGTCGTAATGGCCTGCCCGGCCAAGCTCTATGCTTGGGAGAACGGCAAGCTGCGTTTCAACTATGAGGGCTGCCTGGAGTGCGGCACCTGCCGCGTGCTGGCCGGTGGCAACGTGATCCGTAGCTGGAACCACCCGATGGGCGGCATGGGAGTCGAGTTCCGCATGGGATGAGCACCAAGACCAACGCGACAGCATCGCCCTCCGCTAAGCGCGTCACGCTGCGGATGGCGATCGACACGACGACGCCTGCGGCCGTCCTGCTGACAGGGCTGGCGCCGGCCGTCGTCGGGCTTTTACTGGCGATCGAGGCGCAGGGCGCGGTCTCCCCCGTGCTGGCCGTGCTGCTGCTGCTGATCCCTTCCTTGATGAACGCGGCGACCGCCTCGCTCAACGATTATTTCGATTATGTGAACGGGGCGGATACCGCCGATAACGTGGTCTCCGAGCAGGACGGGCCGCTGGCCTACCATCAGGTGGAAGATCCGGTATTCGTGCTGCGGTTTTCGATCGCGCTGCTGGTCGCCGCCGCGCTGATGGGCTGCTATGTGGTCTATCGCGCCGGGCTGCTGCCCGCGTGGATCGGCCTGCTGGGCGGCCTGATCGCGATCACCTATTCGTGGGGCGCGCTGCCCACCTCGCACCTGCCGATCGGCGAGCCGCTGGCCGGTTTTTCGCTGGGCGGTCTGGTGCCGCTGGGCGTGTATGCCGGTCTGACCGGACAGATCGACCCGATGGTGCTGTTCCGGTCGATCCCGATGATGCTGATCGTCACCCAGTTCATGCTGGTCAACAACGCCTGCGACATCGAGCGCGACCGCGCGGCCGGCCGGCGCACGCTGCCGATCCTGATCGGCCGCCCGGCGGCGCAGCGGCTGTCCAACGTGCTCAACTGGGTGTGGATGGCGCAAATGCTGCTGGTGCTCGCGCTGTGGTATCGGCCGGGGCTGCTGGTCATGTCGGTGGCGCTGCCGCTCTGCTTGAAGGGGATCTTCGCCTCCTTCCGCTATGAGCGCACGCGGGCGAACAAAACACCGGCCACCGCGGCCGTCGCGGCCACGGCGCTGGGCGTCGCGGTCGGGTATCCGCTGGCGCTGCTGGTCTCCATTCTGCTTTCCGGAGGATGAGCGTATGAAAATCGAACTGCCAGGATCCGGAGAGGATATGCGCCGCGTCGAGCGGTATTTGTGGGGCTTTTTTCCCCCGAGCGGCCAGGATGACCCGGTGGACGAGGTCTTGCACGCCGTGCTGGACGCGCCCGGCAAGCGTCTCCGGCCGCAGCTGCTGCTGCTGGTCAGCCGCTTGGGCGCCGACCATGCCGCCAAGCGCGAGCGGCTGTGCAAGCTGGCCGCCATCGTCGAGTGTATCCACACCGCTTCGCTGATCCATGACGACATCGTGGACGATTCCCCGCTGCGGCGGGGACGGCCGACGATCCAATCGCGCTTTGGCAAGGATATGGCCGTTTATACGGGCGACCTCGTGCTCAGCCGGGTGATGACCGAGCTGTTCGCGGACGGGCTCTCTCAGTCTGGGCTGGTGCTCGGGCAGACGATGCAAACGATGTGTCGGGGCGAGCTGTGGCAGTATGCCGGTCGCTATCGGGTCGATGTCACGCCCGACCGCTATCGCAAGGCGATCTACGGCAAGACGGTCGCGCTGCTGGCGGCGGCGTGCCGGGTCGGCGGATTGGAGAGCGGCTGCACCGCGCCCGTGCTGGAGGCGGTCGAGGATTACGGCACCCATCTGGGCTATCTGTTCCAGATCCGGGACGATCTGCTGGATTTCCTGTCCGAGCAAGACCGCGAGGGCAAGCCTGTCCACGTGGACTTTCAGGAGGGCATCCTGACCCTGCCGGTGATCTATGCGCTGGCGCATCCCGACCATCGGCAGGCGATCGAGCGCCTGGTGGGCATCGCCGCAGAGCGGCCGCTCACCGCAGAGGAGCAGGCGCTGCTGGTGCAGGCCGTGCGCCTGTCCGGCGGGCTGGAAAAGGCCATCTATGAGCTCGACCAGCACTATGCGTGCGCCTGTGCGGCGCTCAAGGCGCTGCCGGACGGCAAGATCGCGGCTGTGCTGCGCAAGATCGTCAAGATGCTGCGCGACAGCCTGCCCAATAAGCGCCCGACGGCCAAGATGGTCGCGGGCTGACCGGCGGGACACGCGCCGATCAAAAAGAACGAAAGAAAAGAACGTGAAGAAAAGATAAGGGGCATCCGGCCGGCGGCCGTCGCATCGTGCGGCAGCGCCGGTCGGGTCGCCGACAGGGAAGCATCCGAGCCAAAACAAGAACATATCGCTCCGATCAGCGTGGCCTAAGGACGTGGTCTATGGCGCGCTGACAGGGTCGAGTCGGAAACGACGCGGCCTTCCGCTTTTGAAAAGGGGCTACCTTCCGGATAGACGATCGATCGGTCTGTATCAAGGGAGCACTGCTCATGGGCGGTGCTCCCTTTTTTAGGAGGTCATTTGTATGAAGTTGATCGATACCAAAGAGGCGGTCGGCCATGTGCTCTGCCATGACCTGACGCAGATCATCCGCGGCGTGACCAAAGACGCGCGGTTCCGCAAGGGGCATATCGTGACCGAGGAGGACATCCCGGTGCTGCTCAGCATGGGCAAGGAGCATCTGTACGTCTGGGAAAAGCAGCCGGGCATGCTGCACGAGGACGAGGCCGCCGACCGGCTGCGCGCGCTGTGCCAAAACGCGCATATGCACGCCACGCCGGTCAAGGAGGGCAAGGTCGAGCTGATCGCCGACATAGACGGCCTGTTCCAAGTGGATGTCGAGCGGCTGGACGCGCTCAACGGCGAGGACGAGCTGATGATCGCCACCCGCCACACGAACACCGCCGTCAAAAAGGGCGACAAGCTGGCCGGTACGCGCATCATCCCGCTGCTGATCGCCGAGGAACGGCTGCGCACGATCGAGGCGATCGCGGGCGACCGGCCGCTGCTGACGCTGACCCCGTGGCAGCGCAAGACCTGCGGCCTGATCACCACCGGGAGCGAGGTCGCCAACGGCCTGATCGAGGACACCTTCACCCCGGTGATCGTCCGCAAGCTGGCCGAATACGGCATCACCGTCACCGCCCATCATTTCCCGGGCGATGATGTCGCCGCGATCACGGCCGCCGCGCTCGATTGCAAGGCCAAGGGCGTCGATATGATCGTGTGCACCGGCGGCATGAGCGTCGATCCCGACGACAAAACGCCCAAGGGCATCCGGGACACCGGCGCGTCGATCGTCGCCTACGGTGCGCCCGTGCTGCCGGGCGCGATGTTCCTGCTGGGCTATTTCGAGGACGGCACGCCGATCATGGGGCTGCCGGGCTGCGTCATGTACGCCCGCGCGACCGTGTTCGATCTGGTGCTGCCCCGGGTGGCCGCCGATGTGCCCGTGACCCGCAAGGCGCTCAAGGGGCTGGGGCACGGCGGGCTCTGTCTGGGCTGCCCGGAGTGCCACTACCCCATCTGTCCGTTCGGAAAGGGGCGATGATATGGTGACGCTGATCTCGCTCGAGCAGGCGATCGACCTGCTGACGCAGGGGCTGTCGCCCCTCGGGCCTGAAACGTGCCCGCTCGAGCAGGCATTGGGGCGCACGCTGGCCGCCGACGTGACCGCGCCGGTCGATCAGCCGCCCTTCGACCGCTCGCCGCTCGATGGCTATGCCGTGCGTGCGGCGGACATCGCCGCGGCCAGCCCGGAAACGCCCGCTCGGCTGCGCGTGATCGATACCGTGTATGCGGGCGACGTGGCCAAGGTGGCGGTCGGCGCGGGCGAGGCCGTGCTCGTCACGACGGGCGCGATGCTGCCCGCGGGCTGCGATTGCGTCGTGCGGCAGGAGCACACCGACCGGGGCGACCCGTTGGCCGTCTATACGCCGGTCAAGGCGTACCAAAACTACGTTTACCGGGGCGAGGACTACCGGCAGGGCGCGTTGCTGCTCGCCGCAGGCACGCGGCTGGACGCGGCGGCGGTCGGCGTGCTGGCGAGCGCCGGACTGACCCACGTCACCGTGCGCCGCCGCCCGCTGGTCGGCCTGCTGACCACCGGCGATGAGGTGGTCGCGCCCGGTGCGCCGCTGCCGCCCGGCAAGATCTACGGCTCGAACGGCCCCATGCTGGCCGCGCGGCTGGCCGAGGCCGGTTTTGCCGTGCGCGTCCGCCATCAGGGCGACTGCCCGGCGGCGGTCGCCGACGTGCTGCGCGCGCTGCTGGCCGACTGCGATCTGGTGATCAGCACCGGCGGGGTGTCGGTCGGCGATAAGGACATTTTCCATCAGGCGCTGCCGCTGCTGGGCGCCGAGCAGATCTTCTGGCGGGTCGAACTCAAGCCGGGCACGCCCGCGCTGTATGCGCGGTATCAGGGCAAGCCGATCCTGTCGCTGTCGGGCAACCCGTTCGCCGCCTTCACCACCTTCGAGCTGCTGGCGCGGCCGCTGCTGGCGGCGCTGTCGGGCGAGCCCGACCTGCTGCTCAGGCAGGTCGAGGGCGTGCTGGACGATGCCTTCGACAAGGCCAGCCCGGCGCGGCGCTTTTTGCGCGGGCGCTATGCACAGGGGCGGGTGACGCTGCCCGCCGGACACGCCTCGGGCGTGCTGGCCTCGCTGGTGGGGTGCAACTGTCTGGTCGAGCTGCCCGCGGGCAGCCCGCCGATGCGCGCCGGTCAGACCGTGCGGGTCTGGCTGCTGTGAGGGCGCGAAAACGAGAACGAGAGCAAGGACACGAGGTGGAGGGCAGTCATGAGTACAGGTTTCAATCATTTTGACGAGGCGGGCAATGCCATCATGGTCGATGTGACCGACAAGGCGCCCACCTATCGCACGGCGGTGGCCGAGGGCACGATCCGCCTGACCCCGCCGATCGTGCAGGCCATCACCGGCGGCACGGCCGCCAAGGGCGATGTGCTGGGCGTGGCGCGGGTGGCCGGCATCATGGCGGCCAAGCGCACGTGGGAGCTGATCCCGCTGTGTCACCCGCTGCTGCTCAGCCACCTGTCGATCGATTTCACGATCGACGAGGCGGCGTGCGCCGTGCACGCCCGCTGCACGGTCAAGTTGGCGGGCAAGACCGGCGTCGAGATGGAGGCGCTGACCGGCGTATCGGTCGCGCTGCTGACGATCTATGATATGTGCAAGGCGCTGGACAAGGGCATGGAGCTGGGCGAGATCCGCCTCGTGCACAAGGAAGGCGGCAAATCGGGGGTGTATGACCGTGGCTGACCGCATGGTGGTGGCGGTGTCCGGCGTCAAGGACTCGGGCAAGACCACGCTCATCCGCGCGATGCTGCCCCATCTGACGCAGGCCGGGCTGACGGTGGCGGTCATCAAGCACGACGGCCACCGCTTCGAGGCCGACCCCCCGGACACCGACACCGGCCGCGTGCTCGCGGCGGGCGCGGCGGGCGCGGCGATCTTCGACGGGGAGAAATACAAGCTGGTCAAGCGCCAGCCGGTGACAGTGGACGCGCTGATCGGCCAGTTCCCCGAGGCCGATCTGATCGTGCTCGAGGGCTTCAAGCACACCGCGTGGCCCAAGCTGGAGGTCGTGCGCCGGGGCAACTCGGCCGCGCCCGTGTGCGACCCGTCCACGCTGCTCGCCCTCGTCACCGACCTGCCGCTGGACGTGCCCGGCGTGCCGGTGCTGCCCCTGCAACGACCCGATACCGTGGCGGAGTTCCTGCTCCGGTCGATGAAAGAAGGCCAAACCCATGTATGATCGTTTTGGACGTGATATTCGGTACCTGCGCGTGTCTGTCACCGATCGGTGCAACCTGCGCTGCCGGTACTGTATGCCCACAGAGGGCGTCGAATGGATGCCGCACAGCGCCATCTTGAGTTATGAGCAGATCGTGCGCATCGTCGAGGCGGCGGCCGCGCTGGGCGTGCGAAAGGTACGCCTGACCGGCGGCGAGCCGCTCACGCGCAAGGGCTTGCCCGCGCTGGTCGGCGCGATCAAGGCCGTGCCCGGCATCCGCACGGTCTCGCTGACCACCAACGGCCTGCTGCTGGCCGAGCAGCTGCCCGATCTGCTGTCCGCCGGGCTGGACGGGGTCAACCTCAGTCTGGACACGCTCGACCGGGCGCAGTTCGCCGCGCTCACCCAGCGGGACGAGCTGTCCCGCGCCTTGGAGGGGCTGGAGGCCGCGCTGGCCGCGCCCGGCCTGACCGTCAAGGTCAATTGCGTGCCCACGGGCAGCAATGACGACCAGCTCGTGCCGCTGGCCGGGCTGGCCAAGGATCGCGCGCTATCGGTGCGCTTCATCGAGCTGATGCCGATCGGGCTGGGCAGCACGCTCGACCGCCGCACCGAGGACGAGGTGCTGTCCCGCTTGGAGGCCGCCTTCGGCCCTGCCTCCCCCCGCCCGACCGACCCGCTGAGCGGCCCGAGCCGCAACATGACCTTCGACGGCTTCCGGGGCGAGGTGGGCTTCATCAGCGCGGTGTCCCACCAGTTTTGCAATAGCTGCAACCGCGTGCGGCTGACCGCCACCGGCTTTCTCAAGACCTGCCTGCAATACGATCACGGGGTCGATCTCCGCTCGATGCTGGAGGCCGGGGCGGACGATGCCGCGCTGCGGGCGGCCATCGCGGGCGCGATAGACCACAAGCCCGCCAAACACCATTTTTGCGGGCAGCGAGAAGCGGCCGACGAGCGCCGCAACATGAATCAGATCGGAGGATAACAGCATGGGTAAAGTGATCGCCGTGTGTGTCAGCGAGCGCAAGGGCACACAGAAGAAAAACGTCGGTTCGGCGCAGTTCATCGAGGATTGGGGCATCGAGTCGGACGCCCATGCGGGCAAGTGGCACCGGCAGGTCTCGCTGCTCTCGTATGACCAGATCGAGGCCTTCCGCGCCCGCGGCGCACAGATCGACGACGGCGCGTTCGGCGAAAATCTGGTCGTCGCGGGCTACGATTTCAAGACCCTGCCCATCGGCACGCGCTTTCGCTGCAACGATGTGCTGCTCGAGCTGACGCAGGTGGGCAAGCAGTGCCACGCCCATTGCGAGATCTACAAGGTCATGGGCGACTGCATCATGCCGCGCGAGGGCGTGTTCACCAAAGTGCTCCACGGCGGCCGCATCGCGGTGGGCGACGAGCTGACGATCGTGGAGGAGGCTGAAACAGCATGAGAGTCGCGATCATCACGCTGAGCGATTCCGGCTATGCCGGTCAGCGCACCGACGAGAGCGGTCCTGTGATCCGCGAGATGATGGAGCAGGCGGGCTACACGGTCGTGCACACCGCGCTGCTGCCCGACGGCATCGAGCCGCTGGCGGGCGAATTGCGCCGCCTGTGCGACGACGATCTGGCCGATCTGATCCTGACCACCGGCGGCACGGGCTTTTCGCCCACCGATCTGACGCCCGAGGCCACTCTGGCCGTCACCGAGCGCGCCGCGCCCGGCATCGCCGAGGCCATGCGCTGGCAGTCCTTGCAGATCACGCCCCGCGCCATGCTCAGCCGCGCCGCGGCCGGTATCCGCAAGGGCACGCTGATCGTCAACCTGCCCGGCAGCCCCAAGGCCGTGCGCGAGTGCTTGCAGTTTTTGCTGTCCTCGCTGGGACACGGGCTGGAGATCCTGCGGGGCACGGCCGGCAACTGCGCCCGCTGAGGCCGATCGGCGGCCGGGCGCACCATCCCGCCCTTTTTTATCCCGCCATTTTGTATTCTTTGAGCTCGTGTCGCCTAAAATGGCGCGTCCATCATGGCAGCGAGCCGGGGGGTCGCCGGAAACGGCGGCTGCCTACCGACATCGTAAAGGAGAACACAGCATGAAACAGAACACGGTCAAAAAAGCGCTGTCCCTGCTCGCCTCCGCCTGTCTGCTGTGGACGCTCGCCGCCTGCGGCAGTGCACCGGCGGCGCAAAACGACCAGCCGGATAGCCAGCAGGCCGAGCCGGTCGAGGTCGTGGTGTTCGCGGCGGCCTCGATGGAGGCCACGCTGACCGAGATCGCTAAGCAGTATAAAACGGTCGCGCCGTCGGTCGAGCTGCTGTTCACCTTCGATTCCTCGGGCACGCTGCGCACGCAAATCGAGCAGGGCGCGGTGTGCGATCTGTTCATCTCGGCGGCGCAAAAGCAGATGGATCAGCTCGACCGAGCGGACACCACCGGCGTCGATCAGAACGGCAACGACCTCGTGCTGTCCGATACCCGCGTCGATCTGGTCGAGAACCAGGTCGTGCTGGCCGTGCCGGAGGGCGACCCGGCAGGGGTCGCGTCTTTTGACGATCTGAGGGGCGATCGCCTGTCGCTGCTCTGCTTGGGCAACGACGATGTGCCCGTGGGCAGCTATTCGCGCCAGATCCTGTCCTCGCTGGGCATCGACCGCGCCGCGCTCGAGCAGGCGGGCAAGGTGACGTATGCCTCGAACGTGTCCGAAGTCGCCAATCAGGTCAGGGAGGGCGCGGTCGATTGCGGCATCATCTATGCCACCGATGCCTATACCTATGGTCTGACCGTGGTCGATCGCGCGACGGCCGACCTGTGCGACCCGATCGTCTATCCGGCGGCGGTCATGAAGTGCGCTTCGAGCGCGGACAGCCAAGCGGCGGCGCAGGCGTTCCTCGACTATCTGCGCACCGACGCGGACGCGATCGCCGTGCTCGAGGGCGTGGGCTTTTCCGTCGTCCCGGCCGCATGAGCGGGCGCGGACACGACCGACCGACACAGCAAGGCAGGTGATCGGATCTTGGATCTTTACCCTCTGTATAATTCGGTGCGGATCGCCGCCATCTCGACGGTGGCGATCTGCGTGCTGGGCATCGCCGCAGCCTATTACGTGGCGCGGCTGCCCCGGCTGGTCAAGGGCTTGCTCGATGTGGTGCTGACGCTGCCGCTCGTGCTGCCGCCCACGGTGGTGGGCTATTTCCTGCTGCGGCTGCTCGGCCCCAAGCGGCTGCTGGGGCTGTGGTTCTTCGAGACCTTCGGCCAGCGGCTGACCATGGTCTGGTATGCGGCGGTGTTCGCCTCGGCG
>JAUNJI010000046.1:9053-15525 GCA_030533295.1 Eubacteriales bacterium | reverse complement strand
AGCTTGAACGATTTTTAGCGTGAATTTTTGTCTAACTTTTTGGGGGCACTTCAGCATGGCGATCCGGCCGTTTTTTCGTCTACGGGATCATGTTTTGTGCAGGCGCTGCTGCATATAGTCGTGAGCAGCGTGTTCGAGCGTGTCGTCCAGCGGGGCGAGGGGCTCGACCCTGTCGTATTTGCGGCGCAGCGCGGTCTGCAAGATCAGGTCGCACAGCACCGGGTTCTTGGGCAGCAGCGAGCCGTGCGAATAGGTGGCGAACACGTTCTTGTAGCGCGCGCCCTCGGTCTGATCCTCGCCGTTGTTGCCGAAGCCCTGCAAGACCATGCCCAGCGGGGCGATGTCCGCGCCCAGATAGGTCTTGCCCGAGTGGTTTTCGAAGCCGACCACGATCGTGTCGCCGCTTTCGGGCGTGGTGCGGTACATATAGTTGCCGATCATGCGCTCCTTCGCGCCGATGGTGTGCACGTTGATCGCGCCGATGAAGTCCAGCTGCTCGCCGTCCCACGTCTTGTAATACTGGCCGAGCATCTGATAGCCGCCGCAGATCGCCAAAAACACCTTTTCGTCCTCGACCGCCGCGCGGATGTCCCGCCCCTTGCCGGCGGCGAGGTCGCGCAGCAGCACCTCCTGCTCGAAATCCTGCCCGCCGCCGATGAAAAAGATGTCGTACTGATCGATGTCGATCGGCTGGCCGATCGATCGCTCGTCTACCGTGACCGCGATGCCCCGATCCTCCAGCCGCCGTTTCATCGTGATGATATTGCCCCGGTCGCCGTACAGATTGAGGATGTCCGGGTACAGATGGCAGATATTGAGTCGCATAGCCCGTCCCTCCTTATTCATAGAACGCCTTGACATCGGTGTGCTTGCCGATCTCCGCCCGCAGGTCGAACATGGCGGTATAGGTCGGCATCAGAAAGGCGGGCGTGTCGTCCGCCCCGATCGCCTCGAGCAGCGCCGGATAGGCGCGCACGACCTCGAGCCGGTCGGTCGCGAAGCCCGCGTACTTGAGCCGCAGCGCCATATCGTCTGCCCGCACGCCCGAAACGAAGATCCGGGTGAACCGCGCCTGCTGGGCGGCCAGCGCCTCGAAGTCCACGTCCCAGATCCAGCTGATGTCGGTGCCGTCGGCGAAGCGGTCGTTGAGCAAAAACGCCAGCTGGCAGGGCGACGGATCGTGGGCGATCAGGTTGATCACCTGATTGAAGCCCGCCGGGTTTTTGACCAGCATCATCCGCGCCTGCGCCTTGCCCAGCGTGAATTGCTCGGCGCGGCCAAAGCCGCATTCGAACTGGCCGAGGGCATCGACCGTCGTCCGGTCATCCAGTCCGACGACGTGCGCCGCCGCCGCGGCCGCCGCCGCGTTATAGATGTTGTAGCCGCCGGGCAGGGCGACGTGCACCGCGAACGACCGGCCGCAGATGTCGAGCTCGATGTCCGAGGCATCCGCGCCCGCCGCGACCACCCGCGTGACCGCCACGGCGGGCGTCGGCCGGTGGTAGCCGCAGCCCGGGCAGCGGAAGCCGCCCAGATGGCCGTAGGTCACGTAGTCATACTGGTATTCGGTCTTGCAGTGGATGCAGTAGGGCGCGTCCGACAATTCGTGCGCGGCCTGCCGGTAGATCGGCACATCGACGCCGAACCACACCACCTTGTTCGGGACATCGTCCGCGAGCGAGGCGGTGAGCGAGCAATCGGCGTTGAGGCACAGCGTCGCATCCGGGACGTGGGAGATGCCCTCGCGGATCGCGCCCAGCGTGTGGGTGATCTCGCCGTAGCGGTCGAGCTGGTCGCGGAAGATGTTGTTGACCACCAAGCACTCGACCGGCAGATAGGCGCTGGTGCGGCGGAAGGCGGCCTCGTCGCACTCGATCAGCGCGTGGGTGTAGGGGCACCGGCCGGACAGCGTGCAGTGCTGCGCGAACACCGCGATGATGCCCGTCAGCAGGTTGGCGCCCGACTTGTTGGAAAAATAGCGGAGCCCCGCATCCGCGAACGCCTGCTCGATCATGCGCGAGGTGGTGGTCTTGCCGTTGGTGCCGGTCACGACCGTCACCTTGACCCCCTGCGCCAATGCGCCGAGGATGTCCTTATCGATCTTGAGCGCGAGCTTGCCGGGCAGATTGGTGCCGCCGCGCCCCAGCCGCCGCAGCAGCGCGCCCGATGCCTTGCAGACCAGCACCGCCAGTCTGGTTTTGAGCTTCATAGCAGGAACTCCTTTCCCGATCCGAGTCTATATAGCCCAGTATACCGTATTTTGCCGTCTAGCACAAGCGCGTATCGCGCCGATCGGGCAGATCGCACGAAATTTTTCCGCCGCCCGCGCGTCGCACGGCGGTGCGCCGCCGCTTTGCCCTTGCATTTCGCCGCCGATCGGCTATAATAGAAGATGGGTCGTCTCGCGCGACCGCCAAAACGCCCATATCGACCCCCCCACGCATGACAGTTCGCTTGTACCATCCTGTCACTAAACAAAACCAGGACTCTCTATCGCTATATCCCGCCATCAGAGCAGTCCTGCCCGCGTGCAGGGCTGTTTTTTGATGCGTTCCATTTTTTCCACATCCCATACAGGAGGACATCGATGTATTCTTTGACGACCGAACAGAGCTTTGACGCCGCCCACTTCCTCAAGGGCTACGACGGCAAGTGCAGCGCGCTGCACGGCCACCGCTGGCGCGTGCTGATCGAGCTGCGCCGCGCCACGCTGCAAACGAGCGGCCCCAAGCGGGGGATGCTGCTCGACTTTGGCGAGGTCAAGGCCGCGCTCCAGCAGCTTTGCGACCATCTCGACCACTGCCTGATCTACGAGCGCGGGTCGCTCCGCCCGACCACGGTGGCCGCCCTCACCGACGAGGGCTTCCGGCTGGTCGAGGTGGACTTCACGCCCACCGCCGAGCATTTCGCCCGGTATTTCTATGAGCAGATGTGCCGGCGCGGCTTTCCCGTGCACCGGGCGACGGTGTACGAAACGCCCAACAACTGCGCCGCCTATGAGGAGGACGCATGAGGGTCGTCGAAAAGTTCGTCAGCATCAACGGCGAAGGCCGCCGCGCCGGAGAGCTGGCCGTATTCATCCGCTTTCAGGGCTGCGACCTGCACTGCTCCTATTGCGACACGCAGTGGGCGAACCAGCCCGACTGCCCCTATGAGGAGCTGTCGCCTGCGGCGATCGCCGCCTATGTCGCGTCCACCGGCGTGCACGATGTCACGCTGACCGGCGGCGAGCCGCTGCGCCAGCCCGCGATCGGCCAGTTGATCGAGCTGCTGGTCGCGCAGGGGCAGCACGTCGAGGTCGAGACCAACGGCGCGACCGACATCCGCCCCTTTTTGCGCAGCGGCGCGTCGTTCACCGTCGATTACAAATGCCCCTCCAGCGGCTGCGAGGCGCGGATGGTGCCGGACAACTTCGCCCACGTCACCGCGCGGGACACGGTCAAGTTCGTCGTCGGCTCGACCGAAGATCTGGACAAGGCCGCCGCGGTCATCGCCCGCTATCAGCTCGACCGCCGCTGTGCGGTCTATCTCAGCCCGGTCTTTGGGCAGATCGAGCCCGAGGCGATCGTGCAGTACATGATCGCCCACCGGCTCAACGGCATCCGCTTGCAGATCCAGCTGCACAAGGTCATCTGGCACCCGGACAAGAGAGGAGTGTGACCCATGATCGATACCCAAGCCATCGAAAAGAGCATCCGCGACATCCTCATCGCGCTGGGCGACGACCCCGACCGCGAGGGGCTGCGCGAAACGCCGCAGCGCGTCGCCAAGATGTATGAAGAAGTGTTCGAGGGCATGAACTACACCAACGATGAGATCGCCGCCCTGTTCGACAAGACCTTCGACGACGGCCTCGACGAGCAGGACGCCTCCAAGCTGGTCGTCATGAAGGACATCCGGTTTTTTTCCTTCTGCGAGCACCACATCGCGCTGATGTACGACATGAAGGCGACGGTCGCCTATGTGCCGCGCGGCAAGGTGATCGGCCTGTCCAAGATCCCGCGCATCGTCGATATGGTGAGCAAGCGCCTGCAATTGCAGGAGCGGATCGGACAGGACGTGGCCGACATCCTATCCACGATCACCGGCAGCGACGATGTCGCCGTGCTGATCGAGGGCTGCCACAGCTGCGTGTCGGCGCGGGGCATCAAAAACACCAACTGCAAGACCTACACCGAGGAGCTGCGCGGCCGTTTCCGCACGGACACGGCGCTCCAGCTCGCGCTCAAATGACCAAGGAGGCACACACGATGAAAGCATTGGTACTGGCCAGCGGCGGCGTCGATTCCTCGACCGCGCTCGGGCTGGCCGTTCAGAAATACGGCAAGGACGACGTGATCGCGCTTTCGGTGTCCTACGGGCAGAAGCACGACAAGGAGCTCCAGGCCGCGATCCGCGTATCCGCGTATTATCAGGTCGAGCACCTGTTCCTCGATCTGGCCAAGATCTTCCAGTACAGCAACTGCTCGCTGCTCAAGCAGTCCACCGAGGCGATCCCGGCCGAGAGCTACGCCGCGCAGATCGAAAAGACCGGCGGCCAAACGCCGGTCAGCACCTACGTGCCCTTCCGCAACGGGCTGTTCCTGTCCTCGGCGGCCAGCATCGCGCTGAGCAAGGGCTGCGAGGTGATCTACTACGGCGCACACGCCGACGACGCCGCCGGCTTCGCCTATCCCGACTGCTCGCCCGTGTTCAACGCGGCGATGAACGAGGCCATCTGGCAGGGCTCGGGACACCAGCTCCGCATCGAAGCGCCCTTCGTCGATCGTTCCAAGGCCGCGATCGTCCAGACCGGCCTCGCGATCGGCGTGCCGTATGAGCTGACGTGGTCGTGCTATGAGGGCGGCGACCGACCCTGCGGCCGGTGCGGCACCTGCCGCGACCGGCAGGCCGCCTTCCGCGCCAACGGCGTGGACGACCCCGCGCTGTCGTGACATCAGAAAGGACGTGCTATCCATGCGAGAAAACGAAGGGCTGACCCATCTCGGCAGCCAAAATACCGCCTATCCCACCGATTACGCGCCCGAGGTGCTGGAATCCTTCCAGAACAAGCACCCGGGCAACGATTACTTCGTCAAGTTCAACTGCCCGGAGTTCACCAGCCTGTGTCCGATCACCGGCCAGCCCGATTTCGCCACGCTCTACATCTCCTATGTGCCGGACGAGCGGCTGGTCGAGAGCAAATCGCTCAAGCTGTACCTGTTCTCCTTCCGCGACCACGGCGACTTCCACGAGGACGTGGTCAACATCATCATGAAAGACCTGATCCGGCTGCTCGAGCCCAAGTACATCGAGGTCACGGGCAAGTTCCTGCCGCGCGGCGGGCTGTCCATCGACCCCTACTGCAACTACGGCAAGCCGGGCACGGCGTGGGAGCAGGTCGCGTGGGAGCGGCTCAGCCACCATGACATGATGCCCGAAAAAGTGGACAACCGCTGATCCGCCCGACGCAAAAAGGGATACACCGTGTGCTGCTGCACGGTGTATCCCTTTTTTAGACCGTTCACGCCTGCTGTTCGCCCTCGGCGAGCGAGCGGATCTGCTCCTCGAGGCGCTTTTGCCGCGTGATGTCCATGCTGGACACGCGGATATAGTCCTGTCCGCGCCAATGCAGGGGCGAGGCCTGCACGCGCCGCCAAACGCCCGTCCGGCTCATGTACTCGATCGGCGAACCGTCGCCATCGCGGTACAGCCGCATGGCCACGCAATTCCGGCACACGTGCTCCTTGCCGTTGAGCTTTTTGTAGCACACCCCGCCGGTCACGTCCTCGCCCAGCGCGTTTTGCAGCGCCAGATTGCAATAGACCACGGTGAAGCTGCGCGGGTCGATGATATAGACGGGCAGCGGGTTGCTGTCGAACACGGCGCACACGTCGTCCGAGAAAAACTGCGGTTGCAGGCGTATCTGCCGCTCCTCGATCCCATAGGAATCGACCGAATCGCGCAGCAGCGCCCGGTACTCCTGCTCGGGCATGGGCTTGGCATAATAGAAGCCCTGTGCATACACACAGCCCAGACCGACCAGCTTGCGCGCCTGCTCCTTGGTCTCGACGCCCTCAGCGACCACCCGCATCCCCCATTTTTTGACCAGATAGGAGGTCGAGCGGACCAGATCGGCCACCTTGGGGTTGTACAGATCGTCCACGAAGGACTTATCCAGCTTGACCGTATCGAAACGATAGCTGGTCAGCGACTTGGGACCCGACACGCCCACGCCGTAATCGTCCATCGCCACCCGGCAGCCCAGCGAATGAAGGTGCTCGACGATCGAGCGGAGCGGGATCGCGTCCTCATAGAGCGCGCTCTCGGTGATCTCGAAGGACAGCATGGCAGGGTCGATGTCATGCGCCCGGATGATCTCCTCGAGCTTGGGCAGCAGGCCGGATTCCCGCAGATGCACGCGCGACAGGTTGACCGACACCACCCGGACGGGCAGCTTGTCGGCGATCATCGACCGCATCTGGCGACAGAC
>JAUNJI010000046.1:0-9043 GCA_030533295.1 Eubacteriales bacterium | reverse complement strand
GTGAGCACATATTCATCGAGCAGCGTGATCTGGTGGCTCTCCTCGAAGCAGGGGATGAACACGTTGGGGCCTATCATCGTGCCATCCGGCCGCACCCAGCGCGACAGCGCCTCGCAGCCGATGATCTCGCCCGTGATCATGTTGTACTTGGGCTGGTAGTAGATCTTGATCTCCTTGTTTTCGATCGCGCCCGGCAGATCGGAGCGCAGCGCCATGTTGGTCAGCCGGTCGCTCCGCGTCACCTCGTTATAGACCGCGTAATGCTGGAGCACGTTGCCCTTGACGCTCTCGCGGGCGATCAGCGCGTCGTCGATGACCACTTGCAGCGGCTCGTCCGCCGCGACCTTGCGGATACCGGCCGAGATCTCGAACGTGGGCACGGTACCGGCGATGATGTCGCGCTTGAAGCGGCTGAGGATCTGCTGCACGCGGCGCTCGCAGCTCTCCAGATCGTCAAAGACCTCCATCAAAATGAAATAATCGAAGGCATAGCGGAACACCGAGGCGTTGGGCGCTTCCTCTTGCAGCGCGTCCGCGATATAGCGCAGCAGGTGGTTGCCCTCGTCTGTGCCGTAGATGTAGTTGAACTCCTTGAAGCGGTCGATGTCGAGCACGACGGCGAACATCCGGTCGAGCGTCTCCGGCGGCGCGTGCCGGTAGGCGGCCGCCAGCGCGTTCATGTTGCCGATGTCGAGCAGGCGGTCGTAGTACATCATGTCCCGCGCACGCAGGTGCAGCACCAGCCCGACCATGATCAGCACCAGCGCGGCCGCGCCCGTCAAGGCCACGCGGAGCACCAGCCCGAGGGGCAGCCAGCCGTCCGCCGGTTCGATGTCCAGATACCACAGCTCGTCGCAGATCTCGACCTGCTCGCGGATCGCGTCGGGCAGGGGGTCGGCGGTGCTTTCGACCATGACGATCGTCTCGCCATCGAGCCAGCCGTAGCGCCACAGGCGGTGCACGTAATCATCGCCCGAGAGCAGGTTCATCTTTTCCAGATCGAACACCTCCGGCACGTTGAAGATCACCGTGCTGAAGCCCCAGAAGTAGCTCTCGCCGTTTTCGTCGGTCAGGTAGACCGAGTCGCGGACGATCAGCCCCTGTCCGCCCTGATAGAGCGCATAGGGACCGGCCAGCACGACCTTGCCGGTGTCCCGCGCCTGCTCGGCCTCGTGCTTGCGGATGGGATCGGCGAACAGATCGTGCCGCAGCAGCCCATCCTCCTGCGGATACATCAGATCCTGCGTGACGATGCCGCCGGGCGCGAGCTGGATGCTGCGCAGCGCGGGATCATCGACGAAATAGAACTGCGCGACCTCGGCGAAATCGTCGATCACGCCGTCTCGTGACTGCACATAGCGCTCGAGCGCCTTGGCCGTCGTGATGCGGGACTCGATCGCATAGGCGATCTTGCGCAGCTCGCCCGCCGCGAATTCGTGGGCGTTCGCCCGGCGCTCCTGCTCCCGCGCGTGGCAAATATTCCTACCGATGCAAGAAAATACAGTCGTCAGCACCAGGAAGGTGACCAGCACGATCACCCTTTTCCGCACTTTCCGCCGCCTGAGATAGCTGTTTTTCATCATGGATCGACCCTTTCCAATGTAACGATCGGGGAAGATCCACCTGCTTGGACGGCGCGTGCACGCACCTGCGAACGGCCGCCTGCGGCGGGCGCTCGCACGAGGAACAGGTCGCTTTCCCATCGAACGGGGGCGGGCAAAACGCGCCACCTCCTGATGTTCTGCTGATCGTATGTTTATTATATTACATCCACCAAAAAAGTCAATAAATCCTTCACAAAAATGCACGATCGCTGGCACATCGATGCACGGCCGTCCGCGCCCGGCGGGCGATCAGCGCTCGCCGAGCACGGCCGAAAAGGTGATCTCGCAAATATCCCCGGTCGCTTCGTCCTGCATCATGCAGACCCCGGTCTGGGTGAAGCGATACACGCCGTCGTCGCCCTTTTGGCGGCCGCTGTGGCGCACCAGACGCTCGCCTCTGTCCCACGCGGCCAGCAGATTTTCGCGCTTGAAGCACCGCAAAAAGCTGGCGCGGTCGTCCGGGTGGAAGCTGCGTGCGCCCGCCGCGATCAGGTCGTCGAAACAGCCTTCGTCGGGGTGCGCCTTCATCACATAGGACGCATATTCCATCATGCGGTACGTATTTTGCGTCAAATTGACCGAAATGATCATCGGACAATAGGACGAGATCGCTTGCAGCAGCTTGTGGATCTCGGCCGAGTCGAACGCTTCGAGCGTCAGCAGGCTGGCCGACGACTGCGGCCGATAGTGGAACTCGCGCTTTTCGAGCTCGGGCACGTACAAATGGAAATCGTTCTTGCCCATCGCCTTGGTGTAGAATAGTGCAAGGTCTGCTTGGTGGTAGAGCGTCTCGAAGTCGTCCGTGCCCGCGATGCCGATCGCCGCGCCCACGCTGGCGCGGATGGGCTGCGCGTCCGGCCCGATCGTGTGCGCGTTGAGGCGGTGCAGGAACGCGCTCAGGCAGTCGCTCAGCGCCGCGCCCTCGGGCATATCGCGCAGCAGCACGATGAACTCGTCGCCGCCCATGCGCCCCATGATGTCGGTGCGCCGGAACTGCGCCCGCATACAATCCGCGATCGCGTTGAGCGCACGGTCGCCCTCCGGGTGGCCGAAGTCGCTGTTGATCAGCCGCAGATCGTCCAGATCGACGATCAGCAGGCAGCAGCGCTCGCCCGTTTGCAGCTCCAGCACCTGCCGGATCAGCGTTTCCGCGATCGTATGATTATACAATCCGGTCATGGCGTCGCGCTCGGCCGCGTCCTTGAGGTCGCGCTGCTGGCGCAGCTGTTCATCGACGTTGCTGATCAGGATCGACGCCTTGACGTTGCCGGTCGTCGGATCGCTGACCATTTGCAGCTCGGCGCGATACCAGAGCAGCTTGCCCTCCATCATCGTGCGGTATTCGAGCGCACCGTCGGTGTGCCCGGCGAGAAAACGGCCGAGCAGGCGCTCGCGGTGGAAGAAGGTGCGGAAGCTGGCGCGGTCGTCCTCGAACACGCCGGTGGCGGCCATGCATTCGAGCGCTTCGCTGAAGCAGCGCCCGTCCGAGCTGTGCGCCCACTCACCGTAGCGGCCTTCGGCCTCGATGATGTCAGCGCTCAGGTCGATCTCCATGTAGGCGGTGTATTCGCTCATCATCGCGCTGAAGCGGGCGTTCCAGCGTCGGTAGGCCAGCTTCTTTTCCTGCTGCTCGGTGTTGTCGTAGAACGACACGACCGCGCGGGTGGGCTGCCCCGTTTCATCGTCGATCAGCGTGTAGTCCATGTGGTACCACTGCGGGTCGCCGTGGCGCGGCCGCACGTGGACATCGTAGCCCCGGCTGGGCGCACCGCTGCGGATGTCCGAAAACAGCGCGTCCATCGCGTCGTAGCTGTCGGGATCGATCAGGCCGCTGTCGCGCAGGTTGCGGTAGCAGTTCTCGATCACGTATTCCTCGACGCGTTGCAAGTCCTCATCGACGTTGATCGACGCCGCGCCGCTGGCGATGTCGTAGCGCATGACGCCCGAGGTGCT
This sequence comes from Eubacteriales bacterium, assembly GCA_030533295.1. Lineage (GTDB taxonomy): Bacteria > Bacillota > Clostridia > Oscillospirales > Butyricicoccaceae > Agathobaculum. The sequence continues at coordinate 5,486 of JAUNJI010000046.1, read as the reverse complement.
TTGGTAAACGACCGCGCTGTACTCCTTATCGTGCAGCCGCAGGTCGGCCTCCAGCTGTTTTTGCGCCGAAATGTCCAAGCAAACGACCTCATAGACCGTGTTGCCGCGCCAATTGAGCGCCGACGCGCGTACCAACATATATTTGCCGACCGGGGTCAGATATTCGACCGTTTCGTTGACCCCTTCGTGGTACAATTTGGCCGCGACGCAGTTCGGACAGGGCTCGTCCAGCCCGCGGATCGCCTTGTGGCAAAGCTGCCCGGTCGGGTCGGTGCCCATATAATAGCGCATGATCTCGTTGCAGTACAAAATTTCGTAGCTTTCGGGGTCGATGATGTAGATCGGCTGGGTGATGTTGTCCAGCGCGACGCGGAAATCCTCGGAAAAGCGGATCTTGGGCGCGTGGCGGGCGGACAGACATTCCTCGATCGGGGGCGCGGCGTGCTCGGCCTCGGCGCGCAGCAGCGCGACATAATCCTCGACCGCGAGGGGCTTGGAATAGAAGTAGCCCTGCGCGGAATAGCAGCCCAAGTCGGTCAGGCGCTGCGCCTGCCGATCTTCCTCGACGCCCTCGGCGATCACGTCCAGCCCGAGCCGCCGCGCGAGTTGGATGGTCGTTTCGATCACGGCCTCGACTTGGCCGTTGCCGATCGCATCGATGAAGGATTTGTCGAGTTTTACCACGTCGAAGCAGTTGGAGGCCAGCGCACGCGGGCCCGATGCGCCCACGCCGTAGTCGTCCATATCGACCCGGCAGCCGAGCGAACGCAGCTGATCGGTGATCGCCCGCAACGGGATGTTGGCCTCGGTCAGCGCACTTTCGGTGATCTCGAAGGACAGGTTTTTGGGGTCGATGCCCGCCGATTCGATGATCGACGACAGGCGCGGGAAAATGCCGGGCTGCAACAGGTGCACGCGCGACAGGTTGACCGACACCGGCCGCACAGGCAGGCCGCGCACGGTCATTTCGCGCAGGTGATCGCACACTTCGGTTAGCACATACTCGTCGAGCTCGATGATCTGGCGGCTGGCCTCGAAGCAGGGCACGAACTCGCCCGGGCTGATCATCGTGCCGTCCGCACGGATCCAGCGCGAGAGTGCCTCCGCACCGATGATCGTGCCCGTGTCGATGTCGTATTTCGGTTGATAGTACACATGAAATTCGTGCGCCTTGAGCGCCGCGTCGAACGCCGATTCCATTTCCATGTAGCGCAGACGGCGGTCGCGGAGCGAATCGTCGTAGAACGCATGGCAGCGCGAATGGTCGCCCTTGATGAGGTCGCGGGTGAACAGCGCGTCGCTGAACAGCTGATGGAGCGTCAGCGACGGATCGACCTTGCGGATGCCCGCCGAGGTGCTGAACGGCTCGATCACGCCGTTTTGGATGTCCGTCGCGAAGCGGTCTTGCGTCTGCTTGACCTTTTGTTCGAGCACCGCGATGTCCTCGCTGGGGTCGAGCAGCACGAAAAAGTCGTTATATTGGCGGAAAACCTGCACATCCGGCGTTTCTTCGCGGAACACTTGGACGATGTAGCACAGCAGCGCGTCGCCCTTGTCGCTGCCGTAGAGGTAGTTGAACTCCTTGAACTTGTCGATGTCCATGACGCACAGGAAGTATTTGGAAAGTTCCTGTGCGGGCAGGCGGGCGAAGCACGTTTCGAGCGCGTTGATGTTGCCGATGCCGAGCAGCTTGTCGTGGAAATGGCTCTGGCGCAGCGCCTGCTGGAAACGGCGGCTGACGTAGAACGAGGTCAAGAGCGACAGCAGGATGAACGCCCAGATCACCCCCAGCGTCGCGAACGCGCTGCGCGTGATCAGGCTGGCCTCGGCGAATACGTCGGCCTCGCGGGCGCAGGTCATCAGATACCAGTCGTTGACCGCAAGTTTTTCGCAACGGCCGTAGTATTTTTCGCCGTTGTAGATGAAAAACAGGTCGGCATCCTCGGCGGGCGAGACCGCCGGTGACGCTTTCAGAAAGTGCATCAGTGCGGTGTAGTCAGCGTCCTCATAGTGCTGCGGGGTGATGACCAGTTGACCTTGCGCGTCGAGCAGGAAGGTGTAGCCCTTGCCCTGCAACGAGTTGAGGTTCATCCGGCTGGTCAGGTCTTTGGAGTAATAGGTGGACACCAGCACACAACGCAGCTGATCGCCCTCGAACAGCGGGCAAGAGAACAAATTGACCATATAATCATCGTTTCCGGCCGAATAATAGCTGCCGGTGATGTGCGACTCGCCGTCCCACAGCTCGGCGGTCATCGGCAGGGCGGACACGTCCACCACGTCGCCGTTGCTGCGGTACAGGGTCAGGCTGTCGTCGATCACGCCGGTCTGGAAGCAGCCGTAATTGTCCGCGACCTCCTGCATTTCCTCCAGAATGGTCGCGACATCGTAGATCTTGTGCTGCTCGAGCCGCGTCGCGGTCATGCGCAGCAGATCTTCTCGGTGTTGCAGCTCGCGCGTCAGCGAATCCTCGTTGAGCTGGACGATGTTGGTCAGGTTGCGCACGGCCTGCGTGCGCACGGTCGTCTTGGCACTCCGGTACAGCGTCGTGCTGAACGCCAGCGACAGCGCGACCAGCGCCACCAGCCCGATCCACGAGATCCGCCGCACCCATTTGTTGGGGCGGAGCTCCTTGCTCAGCAGCTTTTCTAAGTCGATCATACCGACACCCCTCTTTCTGTCTATCTCTCCGGCCGGTTCGTCTGCGCCACGCGCGGACGTTTCCCCTAGCGCCGACCGGGATACTATTCCGATACTATTATAACACGATCTGCCCCATATCGGATACAGCGTCTCTACCAAATTTCCGGGCGGCAAATGACGAAATGTGAAAAAATGGATGTTTTTCGCGGCGCAGCGCCCCCCGCGCCCCGCGGCCGCGTTGCAAAAAGGTGTACTTTCTTGTCACGCCGAAGCGGTCGTGGAACTGCCTCTATTATAGCATGATCGACCCGGCACGCCTACTGCATTTTGCACAAAAAATACACGCGATCGCATAAAAACGAACCGCCGCAGTCGCGTGGCGAAAAAGTACAGATTATTGCATCCTGCCGTCTGCACGCACTGCGCGTGCGGGCGGCTTTTTCGCCCGCCGATCGCCGCGTGCGGCGCGACCCGGCGGCAGTGTTTCCCCTCGGCCGACGCTGGGCTATCCCTAGTGCCCGCCGGTATATCCCTGTGCGCCGCCATAGGGAAAAAGCGAGATCGGGATAAGCAATATCGACAGATCCGCAACAAAAAATCTATGCACAAGGGAAATTTGATCCAAAAACCCCCTATTTTTGCCCGTATCCGGTTGACAAAACTTACCCACCCAGTTAATATGTTGCCTAAATCACATCTCGCGCACCCCCTAAAAAAATTTGGAAAACCGAAAAAATGGAGGTACCGTCATGGAAAAGAAGATCGAATCGTTACAGTGGGCAGACCCCTCGCCGGCCGGGCTCGTCGCGCTCGCGATGGCCTGCTTCACGTTTTTCGCCGTGTTCTCCGGCCGCGTCGATGCCAGCGCGACACCGCTGCTCGGCATCTGGCTGCTCGGCGGCTTCGTCGTGCAGATCGCCGTCGCGCTGATCGAGCTGCGGGAGGGCAACGTGCTCGGCGGTAACGTGTTCCTGTTTTTCTCCGCGTTCTTCATGTTCGTGACCGGCTCGGAGCAGCTCATCAAGTTCATGATGGCGCAGGACGGCATCGCGCTCGACGGCCGGATCGACGGCTGGGCGTGGCTGGTGCTGGCTATCGCGCTGCTGACGTGGACACCGGCTTATCTGAAAAAGTCGGGCGCGGTCATGTCGTTGTGCGTGCTGGCGCTCGATGTCGCCGTGCCACTGATCGCGCTCAAGGATCTGGGCGTGTTCGGCACGGGCGAGGCGGCCGCGACCGCCACGCTGGTGATCGCCTATGCGCTGCTGATCGCGGGCATCTTCGGCCTGATCGTCGCGATGGCGACCGTGCTCAATAAGTCGCTGGGCGCGACCGTGGTCAAGCTGCCCGGGCCCATCGTCAAGTAAGGCCGCCGCGGCCGCTCGCTCCCTTCTGTCGAACGGGCAGCCTTGTGAAAAGGCGACGAAACTGGTATAATGATAAAAAGAGCGTTTTCCGGAAACGCGAGAAAAGAAAGGGAGTGATCGGCCATGGCGCCCGATCAACATCGCACGACGACCCGCGTGCTGGATATTTTGGAGTGGGTAGCCGCCTCGACGGCGGGCATGACACTGGCGGAACTGGCGCAGACACTGGACGCCCCGAAAAGCAGCCTGTTCCCGATCGTACACACGCTGGAGGGGCGTCGTTATCTCCGGCAGCTCGGCTCCACAGGCCGCTATGTGATCGGCCCCGAGCCTTTGGCGCTGGGCGCGGCCTTTTCGACCAAGAAGGAGATCGAGATGCTCGGTCAGATCATGAACGACATCTCGGAGCGCTGCCAGGAGACTTGTCAGCTCGGGATCCTCGATCGCGGCCACGTGCTGTACATCAAGAAAAAGGATTCCCCGCTGCCGATCCGCATGATCTCGACCGTGGGCACCCGCCTGCCCGCCAACGCGACCGCGCTGGGCAAGGCGCTGCTGAGCAGCCTGACCGACGAGCAGGTGCGCGGCCTGTTCCCGGACGGCCTGCCCGCGCTCACCGCGCAGACCATCACCGACCCGGAGGCGCTGCTGGCGCAGCTCCACGCGATCCGCACCGGCGCGATCGCGATGGAGTGGGAGGAATCGACCGACCAACTCGCCTGCTGGGCGGTGCCGCTGTGGCATCAGGGCAAGGTCTTTGCGGCGTTCAGCGTGTCCGTCCCGGTCTACCGCTGTCAGGAGGACAAGATCGCGCTGGTGCGCCAGTGCCTGCTGGACGCACAGGCGCAGGTCGAACGCCTGCCCGGCGACCTCGACCTCGCTGCCTTCCGCGAATGATATACACCTGTCACTGTCTCATCTCATACCCCTAAAGCAGCAAGGCGCTGCACACCGGCCATCGACGGGCCGCTGTGCAGCGCTTTGCCGTTGCGCCGCCGATCTTGCGTGTTTTTCACAAGATCGCGCGGCCATTTTCTACATCTGTCACCTTGACGGCCGACCCGCTGCACGCTATACTAAAAGTACATCGTACCTAGTTAAAAATGCTATTCGCATTTAGGGGTTCGATGGATGGATCGGCCGCCAAACGGCGCCGCGATTCATGCCGCGCATCGGTCGATCGCCTCCGATGCCGTGTGCCCGATACCGCTGGGGAGCGGCGTGGCTGTCCCCCCGACGCTGTGCGCCGCACCGGCCGCAGCGCCCCAGCCGCGCCCTCCCCTTTCCCTTCCAAGTATCTCTCTTTGATAGCGCGACCCCAAAAGCACTGCCCCACCACGTTTCTGTGGTGGGGCAGTGCTTTTCCCGGCGGTTCACTGCGTGATATTGCCGCGCAGCGACTCCAGATATTGCTTTTTGTAACGGATCGGCGGCAGACCGACCACCTTGGTGAAGATGGTGTTGAAATAATTGGTG
>JAUNJI010000106.1 GCA_030533295.1 Eubacteriales bacterium | reverse complement strand
AGCGCCTTCATCACGCCATAGTAGCAATCGGTGACCTTGACGAGCTGGTCGATCTCGATATACTCATTGACGGTGTGCGCCAGATTTTCCTTGGAGGGGCCGAGGCCGAAGGTCTTGATGCCCGCCTCGCCGGCGTAGTGGCTGCCGTTGGTGCAGAAGTTGTACTGGGTGATCTGGGGATCGTAGCCCATGGCGACCAGCTCGGCCTTGACGTCCTGCACGAAGGCATCGTTCTCGTCATACAGCCAGCCGGGGAAGAAGCGCTCGCCCTCGATCGTCGCGCCGGTGTGGCACAGCTCCTTGCCGACCGCATAGGATACCTTGGCCTTGAGCTGGGGATCGGCGGCCATCAGCTCGTCGAGCAGCGCCTGGATCGGCGCGAGCACGCTCTCCTTGGTCTCGCCGACCAGCAGGCGGCGGTCATAGGTCGCGCGGCAGTACTCGGGCACGACGGACGCGCCGGGGTAGGGGGCGGATTTGATGTCGGTCAGCTCGAGGATGCCGTCGCCCAGCACGTCGTGGTGGGTGGGGGTGAGCGTGCGGATCGCCTCGATCACCTTGGCCATCTTGTAGACCGCGTTGACGCCCTTTTCGGGGTTGGCCGAGTGGCAGGGCACGCCGAAGGTCTCGACGACGATCTCGCCGCGGCCGCGCTGGCCGACCTTGAGGTTGAGGTTGGACGCCTCGGCGATCACGACGTAGTCCGGCTGCACCGCGGCCGAGATGGCGCGGGCGGCCACGCCCTCGAAGCACTCCTCGTGGACGACACCGGCCACATAGATCTCACCGGCGAAGTCCCGCGCGGTGTCCTGCGCGAAATGCTCGGCAGCCGACACGAAGGCGGCGACCGCGCCCTTCATATCGCTCGTGCCACGGCCGTAGATCTTGCCGTCGTGGATCTCGGCGGCGAAGGGGGGATACTGCCACTCGTTCTCGTCCGACACCGGCACGGTGTCGATGTGGCCGTCGAACAGCACCTTGGGACCCGGGCGATTGCCCTTGATGCAGCCGATGATGTTGCCGTAGGTGTCGATCGTCACCGAGTCGAAGCCGAACGCCTTCATCTCGGCCTCCAGCTCGCGGGCGACACCGTCCTCATGGCCGGAGTAGCCCTTTTGCTGGATCAGCTTCTGGCACAGTGCGATGACCTTGTCTTGTCTCTCTTGGTTCAGCATATCTTTTATCCTCCTTGAAGTGATCGACGAGTGTATAGGGGGAGCGCGTCACAGGCTGGGGTGCTTGCCGTCCCAGACGATGCGCCGGTAATTTTCCTGATCGGTGTCGCCCTCGGTGCTGAAGAACAGCACGACCGAGTCCTCGTTGAGCTTGAGCCGCTCTTTGAACTCGTGCAGCGTGGGGTCTTGCATGATCGCGGCCACGCAGCCCAGCGTCGCCGCGCCGCTCTCGCCGGAGATCACCTTTTGGTCGGCGCCGGCGGGGTTGCCCAGGATCCGCATCCCCTTGGCGGCCACGTAGTCCGGGCAGGAGATGAAGTGGTCGGCGCAATCCTTGAGGATCTTCCAGCCGATCGTGCACGGCTCGCCGCAGGCCAGACCGGCCATGATGGTGTCCATGTCGCCGGTGACGAAATGCAGCTCGCCGTCGTTGGCCTCGGCGGTGCGGAACAGGCAGTTGGCCTTGTTGGGCTCGACGATCGTGATGATCGGGCGATCCTCGCCGTAGATCGAGGCGAACAGACCGGTGATCGCGCTCGCCATCGAGCCGACGCCCGCTTGCAGGAAGATGTGGGTGGGGCGCTTGCCGATCTGCTGGTGAGCTTCCAGACCCATCGTGCCGTAGCCCTGCATGATCCAGGTGGGGATGTCCTCATAGCCCTCCCACGCGGTGTCCTGCACCATGATCCAGCCCTTGGACTGCGCTTGGCTGTCGGCCAGACGCACGGCATCGTCGTAATTGAGGTCGGTGATGGAGGCGTCCGCGCCCTCTGCGCGGATGTTGTCCAGCCGCTCCTGCGCGCTGCCCTTGGGCATATAGATGACCGACTTTTGCTGGAAGCGGTTGGCCGTCCATGCCACGCCGCGGCCGTGGTTGCCGTCGGTGGCCGAAACGAAGGTCAGATCGCCGAGCTTTTCGCGGGTCTCGGGCGCGATCAGACGGTCATACGAGACTTCCGAAATATCCAGCCCCAGCTTTTGCGCCATCCAGTTGCCGATCGCGAAGCTGCCGCCCAGCACCTTGAACGCATTGAGCCCGAAACGATAGGACTCATCTTTGACATACACCTGACCCAGCCCGAGCGCTTTGGCCGTGTCTTTGAGTTCGACCAGCGGGGTGGGTCTATACATGGGAAAGCTCTCGTGGAAGGCCTGCACCTTGCGGGCGCTGTCCACGCCGAGGAACGACAGATCGCAGCTGATCGGATCGTCGTGCTCGAGCGTCACCATCCTAAATCCATCCATCACAGTTACCTCCTTGATCGCATCTATCTATTGATATGTGCAAGAAGCGTGCCGATCTTGGTCTTTTCGGCGAAAAATTTTTTTCTTCTTCGATCATGGACAGATAGGGCGCGGCGTTTTTGTGCGATCGATACAAGGAAAAAGAAACGAACGCCGTCATGGAAAGTAACGGCGTTCGTCGCGGAAATTTCTTATTTTGATAATTATTTCTCATTTTGAGACAGGAAGTGATCCTCATTTTGAGAGATCCCGAGCTGTTCCAGCTTGCGGTACAGCGTGGCCAGCCCGATGCCGAGCTGCTTGGCGGCCGCCCGCTTGCCCTGCGTGGTCGTGCCGAAATGCGCCAGCGCCCGGCAGATCTCCTGCCTCTCGAGCGACTTGAGCGAGCGGATGGGCGGCTCCTCGACCGGCGCG
>JAUNJI010000105.1 GCA_030533295.1 Eubacteriales bacterium | reverse complement strand
GAAACTCCCTCGCCGTCCGCAGACGGCGAAATCCCCCGCCCACTGGGGAGTGGGCACGCCCTTCGCCCCGCCGGGCAGACGGCGCAACCCCTCAATACTCTCGGTAGACTGCCTTGACCACGCCCAAGATCTGACACCCCGTGCCGTCGATCGGCGGATACGCCGGATTCTCCGGCCGCAGCCACACCCCGTCGGCCATCAGGTCGAGCGTCTTGCACGTCGCCTCGTCCTCGAGCAGCGCGATCACGATGTCGCCATCGTGCGCCTGCACGTCTCGCCGGACGATCACCAGATCGTCCTCCAAAATGCCCGCGCCGATCATCGAATCGCCGCGGATGCGCAGCGCGTAATACTCGCCGCCCGCCGCCGCCGGCTCGAACGGCACATAGCCGATGTGCTCCTCGACCGCGAGGATCGGCATACCGGCCGTCACGCGGCCGAGGATCGGCACGCGCGTGACCATGCCGGGCCCGCTGACCGGCGTCAGCGCGCGGGAACGCCCGTCGCTCGGCTCCAGATAACCGGCCTCGCGCAGTTTCTTCAGGTGGGTGTGCACGGTGGAGGGGGAGCGCAGTCCCATCTCCTCCCCGATCTCGCGCACAGACGGTGGATAGCCGTGCGCGAGCGCATAGCTGCTGATGAAATCCAGTATGCGCTTTTGTTTTTCGGTCATTTTACTCATCGTCCGATCGGCTCCTTACTCTGGCGGGCGGCTCTGACCCGCGTGCTGCATCGCTGGGGATACGAACATTTGTTGCCTTTTATTATACGGCATTTGCCGCCAAAAAGCAACCAAAAAGCGAACCTTTGTACGGATCTGCCGCGATCGTGCCCGCGCGTCGCCCGCGCCCGGCGCACAAAAAAGCGCCGCCGGACGCAAAAAGATCGGCGCTCGCCTTGTATTTGCCGCCAAAATGTAATATGATAATAAAAATGAGATCCGCGTGAATGTAACTGCTGGGAGGTTTTTCTAATGACGATCAAGACCGATCTGGGATATATCGAGATCACCAATGAGGTGCTGGCCGGTATCGCGGGCTATGCTGCGTCCTCGTGCTTCGGTGTCAAAGGCATGACGATCCGCTCGATGTCGGACGGGCTGGCGCACCTGCTCGGACGGGAGAACCAGTCCCGCGGGGTCAAGGTGGAGGAAGCGCCCGATGGCGGGGTCGTGATCGACCTGCACATCGCCGTCGAGCATGGGGTCAATATCGCGACCGTGTGCCGTTCCATCATCGGCGAGGTGCGCTACCACGTCGAGCGCCTGACCGGCGTGGACGTGAAGAACGTGGATGTCTATGTCGAGAGCATCAAGGCCGACTGATGCGCGGTAGCGGGGGCGCGGCCTCCGCGCGCAGGGTGGGTCAACAACGATCGCAGGGGAGAGTATGTATATGGAAGAACAAAGGATAGATGGCGCGCTGTTCCGCTCGATGGTGGCCGAGGCGGCGCTCGCCATCGCCGAGAAGAAGGAGCAGGTCAATGCGCTCAACGTGTTCCCGGTGCCGGATGGCGACACGGGCACCAATATGTCGATGACCATGGCCGCCGCCGTGACCGAGCTGGATAAGCTGGCCGAGCCGACGCTCGCCCGGGCGGTGGATACCACGGCCTCGGCGCTGCTGCGCGGCGCGCGCGGCAACTCGGGCGTGATCCTGTCGCTGCTGTTCCGGGGCGTGGCCAAAAAGCTGCGCGAGGAGCAGACCGCCGGTGGCTGCGAGCTGGCGCTCGCGCTGCGCGAGGGCGTGGACACCGCCTATAAGGCCGTCATGAAGCCGGCCGAGGGCACGATCCTCACCGTGTCGCGCGTGGCCGCCCAGCACGCGGTCGAGCTGTGCCAGGCAGATCCCGCGCTGGACGCGGATGCGGTGCTCACCGCCGTGCTGGCGCGAGGCAACGAGGCGCTGGCCGAGACCGTCCACCAGAACCCCGTGCTCGAAAAGGCGGGCGTGGTCGATGCCGGTGGCTATGGCCTGCTGCTGATCTTCGAGGGGATGCTCGATGCCCTGCACGGCGTGCACCGGGAGCGCGGCGCAGACGCGGCGCAGCCCCGCGCGGCGGCCGATATGGGCGCATTCACCGAGGAGGACATCACCTTCACCTATTGCACCGAGTTCATCGCGGCGCGCAAGGACAAGGCGCGCAACGTCGGCCGGCTGCGGGCGATCCTGAGCGACATCGGCGATTCGCTGGTCGTGGTCGAGGACGATGACATCATCAAGGTGCACGTGCATACCGACCAGCCCAACAAGGCGCTCGAGGAGGGGCTCAAGTTCGGCCCGCTGCTGACGATCAAGATCGAAAATATGCGCGAGCAGCACACCGCCAAGGTGATCGAGGGCACGGCAGACGCCCCGGCCGAGCGCGTGATCGTGCCGCCGGAAAAGCCGTTCGGCTTCGTGGCCGTGGCGGCGGGCGAGGGGCTCAAGGCCGTGTTCGCCGATTTGGGCGTGGATATGGTCGTGCAGGGGGGACAGACCATGAACCCCTCGACCGATGACATCGTGCGGGCGGTGGACGCCGTACCGGCCGAGACCGTGTTCGTGCTGCCCAATAACAAAAACATCATCATGGCCGCCGAGCAGGCCGCCCATCTGGCGGAGGGCAAAAAGCTGGTCGTCGTGCCGACCAAGACGATCCCGCAGGGGATCGCGGCGCTGCTGGCTGCCGATCTGGATAGCGAGGATGCCGCCGCGCTGACCGCCGCGATGACCGACGCGGCCGCGCACGTGCGCAGCGGTCAAGTGACCTATGCCGCCCGCGACAGCGAGTTCGACGGCAAGCGGATCCGGCAGGGCGAGTATCTGTCGCTGTGCGAAAACCGCCTGTGTGCCAATGGGCGCGAGAGCACGGTGCTCAAAAAGCTGGTGCG
>JAUNJI010000045.1 GCA_030533295.1 Eubacteriales bacterium | reverse complement strand
CACGAAAGCCCGTCCGCAAGGCCACGAAAGCGCCCTGCAAGGCACAAAAAGCGCCCCGCCATTCCCGAGGGAATGACGGGGCGCTCGCATATGTGCAGCGTGTTATACGCGCTTGTTGGTCTTTCTCCAGATGCCCATCTTGTCGGCCTGCGCGATCAGCTCCTCGCGGAAGTCCGGGTGCGCGATGGAGATCATCTTCTCCGCACGCTCCCACGTGGACGCGCCCTTGAGGTTGATCATGCCGTACTCGGTGACGAGGTAGTGCACGGTCGAGCGCGGATCGGTGACGATCGAGCCGTTGGTCAGCGTCGGCACGATGCGGCTCTTGAGCTGGCCGTCCTTGCCCTTCATGGTCGAGGACAGGCAGATGAAGCTCTTGCCGCCGTTGGACAGGTACGCGCCCATCACGAAGTCGAGCTGGCCGCCCGTGCCCGAGATGTGCTTGAGGCCGGCGCTCTCTGCGTTCACCTGACCGAACAGATCGACATCGACCGCGTTGTTGATCGAGATGAAGTTGTCGAGCTGGGAGATCACGTGCACGTCGTTGGTGTACTCGACCGGCGCGCCCATGACATCGGGGTTGCGATCGACGTAATCATACAGCTTCTGCGTGCCCGCGCCGAACGCGAACACCTGACGACCCTTGTCGAGCGACTTGTTGCGGCCGGTGATCTTGCCCGCCTCGGCGATGTCCACGAAGGCATCGACGTACATCTCGGTGTGCACGCCGAGATCCTTCAGGTCGGACTGGGCGATCATGCTGCCGATGGTGTTGGGCATCCCGCCGATGCCCAGCTGCAAGCACGCACCGTTGGGGATCTGCGGCACGACCAGATCGGCCACCGCCTTATCGACCGCCGTGGGCTCGCCGCCGCCGCCCAGCTGCGGCACGGCCGGGTTATCGCCCTCGACCACGAAATCGACGTCCTTGATGTTGATCTCGCAGCCGCGCAGGCCGTATACCCACGGCAGATTGCGGTTGACCTCGAGGATGATGACCTTGGCCTTGTCCAGCATATCCGCGATATGGGAGGACACCAGACCAAAGTTGAAGTTGCCGTGATGATCCATCGGCGTGACCTGGAGCATGGCCACGTCCACCTCTACCTCCTCGCGGTAGAAGCGCGGCAGCTCGGAATAGCGCATCGGCATGAAATAGCCCATCCCCTTGGCCGCGACCTTGCGATCGATGCCGCTCCAGTGCCAGGAGTTCCACGCGAAATGCTCGCCGGCATCGTCCGCCTTGCAGATCTCCGGCATCCACATGGTGACGCCGCCGCGCACCTTGACGTCGGTCAGCTCAGATGCGCGGGCAGCCAGCGCCTTGTCCAGCGCGATCGGGTGGTTGGTGCACCAACCGTAGTCCACCCAGTCGCCCGACTTGACGGCCTTGACCGCCTGCTCCGCCGTGGTGAGTTTCTGCTGATACAGTGCTTGATGATCCATGTCGATTCGTTCCTCCTTATACGATGCGTCCGGATGGTGTGTGCCATGCCGATGCCGCTCTGATGCCAATCGTCACCATTATAACACAAGGGTCTGACGAGCGTCAACGGAGCGGCGGCGTGTACCTGCACGATCGGTCGCAGCATGGCGCCGCCTCTGCGCATGGCACGTCCACCATCGGATCCGCTTACTTTCTTTTCTTCTCTCACTGAAGTGACCGCCGGGCGATCACTTATTTTTGAACGCCTTTTCTGCGCGCTTCTCCAAAAACGCGCCCATGCCTTCGTTTTTGTCCTCGGTGCCGCAGCACACGCCGAACGCCTCGGCCTCGAACGCCGAGCCGGTGCGGATGTCGGTCTGCATACCCATACGGATGCAGCGCTTGGACTCGCACACCGCGATCTGGGCGTTGGCGCAGATCGCCTGTGCCATCTCCATGGCCTTGCCCAGCAGCTCCTCGGGCGGATAGACCTCGCTGACCAGACCGATCGCCTTGGCCTCGGCCGCGCCGATCAGCTTGCCGGTCAGGATCAGCTCCATCGCCTTGCTCACGCCGACGATGCGGGGCAGGCGCTGGGTGCCGCCGAAGCCGGGCGTGATGCCCAGACCGACCTCGGGCTGGCCGAACTTGGCCTTTTCGCTCGCCAGACGGATGTCGCACGCCATGCACAGCTCACAGCCGCCGCCCAGCGCGAAACCGTTGACCGCCGCGATCACCGGCTTGCTCATGTTCTCCAGCTTGAGGAACACATCGCCGCCGTACAGGCCGAAGCGCTTGCCGTCGATCGACGAAAAGCCCTTCATCTGGCCGATGTCAGCGCCCGACACGAACGCGCGGCCTGCGCCCGTCAGCACGACGACGTAGATCTCGCTATCCTGCTCGGCCTGATCGACCGCCGCGCTCAGATCGCGCAGCACCTGCTCGTTGAGGGCATTGAGCGCCTCCTGTCGGTCGATGGTCATGACACCGACATGGCCCTGCTTTTCCAGCTTGACGAAGCTCACGCTCGATCCCTCCTTCAGCACTTCTCGAAAATGGTGGCTACGCCCATGCCGCCGCCGATGCACAGCGTCGCCAGGCCGCGCTTGGCGTCCTCGCGCTTGGCCATCTCGTGCAGCAGGGTGACGATGATCCGCGCGCCGGACGCGCCGACCGGGTGGCCGATCGAGATCGCGCCGCCGTTGACGTTGACCTTGTTCATATCGAAGTGCAGCTCGCGGGCGACCGCGATCGACTGCGCCGCGAACGCCTCGTTGGCCTCGATCAGGTCGATGTCCTCGATGGTCACACCGGCCTTGGCCATCGCGTTGCGGGAAGCCGGCACCGGGCCGACGCCCATGATCTTGGGATCGACGCCGCCCTGACCCCAGCCGACCAGCTTGGCCATCGGCTTGAGACCGTACTTCTCGACCGCCTCGCCCGACGCGAGCAGGATCGCTGCCGCGCCGTCATTGATGCCCGAAGCATTGGCCGCGGTGACGCGCTGAACGTGCTTTTTGGTGTCGTCCGCATGGACGCCCGTCACCTCGAAGGTGTGCACGACCTCGTCCTCGACGCCCTCGGGGCCGACCGGGAACGCACCGCGCAGCTTGGCGATGCTCTCGCTGGTCACGCCGGCCTTGGGGAACTCATCGACCTTGAACTCGACCATTTCCTTCTTCTTTTTGACCATGATCGGCACGATCTCGTCGTCGAACCGACCGGCCTTCTGGGCGGCCTCGGCCTTCTGCTGCGAGTTCGCGGCGAACTCGTCCAGCTCCTGCCGGGTGATGCCCCAAATATCGCAGATGTTCTCTGCGGTGGTGCCCATGTGGTAGTCGTTGTACGCATCCCACAGGCCGTCGCGGATCATGGTGTCCACGATCTTCTTGTCGCCCATGCGTGCGCCCCAGCGCTCATTGGGCAGGGCGTAGGGGGCAGCCGACATATTCTCGGTGCCGCCAGCCACGATCACATCCGCATCACCGGCCAAGATCGCACGAGCGCCCTCGATGACGCTCTTCATGCCCGAACCGCACACCATGCCGACCGTATAGGCGGGCACGGAGTAGGGCAGGCCAGCCTTGACGCCCACCTGACGCGCCGGGTTCTGACCCTGCGCCGCGGTCAGGATGCAGCCGAACATCAGCTCATCCACCTGCTCGGGCTTGACACCGGCGCGGTCGAGCACGTCCTTGACGACGGCTGCGCCCAGCTCGGTCGCGGGCACATCCCGCAGGCTGCCGCCGAACGCACCCACAGCGGTACGGCAGCAATCAACGATATAAACTTCCTTCATTCTTGTTAACTCCTCGCGGTCGTCTAATTTTTAACGATGAAAAGCCCCGCCGTTCCCGGCGGGGCTCCTTGCTGTGGTGTCCCCGCAGCTTATCGTTTTTTAGATCACTTGACGCCCATCCAGCTCGAGATGACCATCTTCTGCACCTCAGAAGTGCCCTCGTAGATCTCGGTGATCTTGGCGTCGCGCATCATGCGCTCGAACGGATACTCGCGGGTGAAGCCGTAGCCGCCAACGAGCTGCACGCAACGACGGGTCACGTCGCTGGCCGCCTCAGAAGCGTAGAGCTTGCCCATAGCCGCCAGGTGGCTGTACGGCTCGTGATCCTGCTTGGCCTGCGCCGCGCGGTAAACGAGCAGACGAGCCGCATCGACGCGGGTCTGCATATCGGCCAGCTCGAACTGGGTGTTCTGGAACTGGCTGATGCGCTTGCCGAACTGGACGCGCTGTGCAACGTACTCCTTGCACTGGTCGATCGCGCCCTGCGCGATGCCCAGCGCCTGCGCACCGATGCTGATACGGCCGCCGTCGAGCGTCATCATCGCGATCTTGAAGCCCTTGCCGACCTCGCCCAGCAGGTTCTCCTTCGGGATCTTGCAATCGTCGAAGAACAGCTCGCAGGTCGAGGAAGCACGGATGCCCATCTTCTTCTCATGCGCGCCAACGGTGAAGCCCGGGGTGTCGCGCTCGACGATGAAGGCCGAGATGCCCTTGTTGCCCTTGGTCTTGTCGGTCATCGCGAAGATGACGAAGATCGAGGAGTAGCCCGCGTTGGTGATGAACACCTTGGAGCCGTTGAGCAGCCAGTGGTCGCCCTTGTCCTCCGCGGTGGTCTTTTGCATCGCGGAGTCGGTGCCCGCGTTGGGCTCGGTCAGGCCGAAGGAACCCAGCTTCTCGCCCGTGCACAGCGGAACGAGGTACTTCTTCTTCTGCTCCTCGGTGCCGAACTCGCTGATCGGCCATGCACACAGCGAGGTGTGCGCCGCGACCATAACAGAGGTGCTGCCGCAGTGCTTGGCCAGCTCCTCGCAAACGCCGATGTAGGTCGGGTAGCTCAGGCCGGCGCCGCCGTACTCGTCGGAGAAGGGAACGCCCATCATGCCCATCTCAGCCAGCTTGTGCCAGGTCTCCTCGGGGAAACGCTCATTCTCATCGATCTCAGCCGCGATCGGAGCTACCTCCTTGACGGCAAAATCGTGAAGCATGTCGATGACCTCGCGCTCTTCATCGTTGAAATGGAAATTCATTTTTGATCTGCTCCTTTCTGATTTTGTTAATTTGTTGACAATGCGCTTATACGACTTGGACTGCCCACAAGGGGCAGTCCAAATTCTATCATAGAAACGACCTTGTAAAAGGAAATGGGAACGGGGGAGGTAATGGCATGCTTAGGCCGCTTCTAACGAGGGTTGGGGAAGGCACCTTACGCCTTCAGCTTACGGACCTCTTCGGTGAAGATGGGGAGGACATCAAAGAGGTTGCCGACGATACCGTAGTCCGCCACCTCGAAGATGGGCGCCTCGGGATCCTTATTGATAGCCACGATGCAGTCCGAGCCGCTCATGCCAGCCAGATGCTGGATAGCGCCCGAAATACCGCAAGCGATGTACAGCTTGGGGGCGACCGTCTTACCGGTCTGGCCGACCTGATGCGCGTGCGAGATCCAGCCCGCATCGACCGCCGCACGGGACGAGCCGACCGTCGCGCCCAGCACCTCAGCCAGCGCACGGATGGGCTCGAAGCCCTCCGGGCCGCCTACGCCACGACCACCGGAAACGATGATCTCGGCGCCTTCCAGATCGACGGCAGCCTCGCCCTCGTTCTTGATGATCTCGAGGATCTTGGTGCGGATATTCTCGATCGGGAAGGAAACATCCTCGCGGATGACCTCGCCCTGACGACCCTCCTGCGGCTCCGACTTCTTGAACACGCCGGGGCGCACGGTGCCGATCTGCGGACGGCGCTCGGGGCACTCGATGTTGGCCATCAGGTTGCCGCCGAAGGCCGGACGGGTCCAGACCATGTTGCCGTTCTCGGGATCGATGCTCAGGCCGGTGCAGTCGGCGGTCAGGCCGCTCTGCAAACGGCAGGACACGCGCGGACCGAGGTCGCGGCCGTTGTTGGTCGCGCCGATGAGCAGCGTGGTCGGGCCATACTTCTCGATCAGCGTGCACAGTGCATAGGTATATGCGTCGGTGTTGTAGTCGGCGTACTCCTTGCCATCGACCACCAGCACCTTGTCGGCGCCATACGCGCCAGCCGCTGCAACAGCAGCATCTACGCCGCTGCCGATCACGACAGCCACGAGGCTACCGCCCTGCTGGTCCGCGAGCTCGCGGCCGGGGGTCAGCAGCTCCAGGCCAACGTTCTTGGCAGAGCCATCTTCCTGGGTCTCAACGAGTACCCACAAGTCCTTCGTCTTTGCTTCCATTCTATCTTCCTCCTCAAATCACCATCGCGCCGTTGAGGAGCTCCACCAGCTTCTGGGTGGAGGCCTCGACCGAGCCTTCGTCCACGATCATGCCGTCCTTGCGTCGCTGCGGCACGTAGGTCTTTTTCACCTTGGTGGGCGAACCCTTCAGACCAGCGCGCTCGAGATCGACCGTAAAGTCCTCGGAGGTCAGCGTAGTGATCTGCGCCTTCTTCGCCGCCATCTTGCTCTTGATGGTGGGGTAGCGGGGCTCATAGAACGTCTGCGTCATGGTCACGACACAGGGCATCTTGGCGCCGGTGAGCGTATAGCCGACATCGGCCTCGCGCTTGACCTTGACCATGCCGTCCTCGACCTTGGCCTCGACACCGTAGGTGATCTGCGCCATATCCAGGTGCTCGGCGATGGAGGGGCCGACCTGCGCGGTATCGCCGTCGATCGCCTGCTTGCCGCAGAAGATCACGTCGAACTTGCCCTCTGTCTCCTCGATCTTGGCGATCGCCTGCGACAGGATGTAGCTGGTCGCCAGCGTGTCCGAACCGCCGAACGCGCGGTCAGAGACCAGATACGCCTTGTCCGCACCGATCGCGAGGCACTCGCGCAGGGCGTTCTTGGCCTGCTCGGGGCCCATGGAGAGCACGACGATCTTGGTATCCGGATTCTCATCCTTGATACGGGCCGCGGTCTCCAGTGCATACCCATCATAGGGGTTGACGATACTGGGCACACCATCCCGTATCAGCGTGTTCTTCACCGGATCGATCTTGATCTCAGTGGTGTCCGGCACTTGCTTGACACAAACCAGAAAATTCATGTATAGATCACTCCTTGAATCAAACTGCTTATAGCAGCTTAGTTTGCTGAATGCGACGGATCTCTTCCCGGATGCGCGCCATATCCTCGGCCTCGCCCTTGAGCGTGGACGAAAGATCGGCCGCCTGCTCGATCTCCTTGATCTCGCTTTCCAGATCCAGATCCTGCTTGACATCGGCATAGAGCCTTTTGACCTGTCGGATGCCCTTCGCGATGGTCCGGGCGATCTTGGGCAGGTCCTTGGGACCCACCACCACGAAGGCGATCAGCAGGATCAGCACTAGCTCACCCATCCCCAGACTCATCTCGTTCCTCCTTTCTGTCGCAAGGCTCTTTGCCTATCATTGGTTCACTTCGCGGCCTGCGAGCCCTTGTTGCCGGTGAACAGGATCTTCGACAGCGCGACGACCGCGATCACGACACCGAACGGCAGCAGGTTGACACACAACTCCAGCGGGGTGGGCGCGTAATCCCAGAAGCGGATGAACACGTCCTGACCCTCTTCGAAGAAGCCGGAGGAGATCGGGAAGCTCCACAGCTCGGGCTCGGCGCCCGGCACCGGGATCGTCAGACCGATCGAGTTGAAGGCGGGCAACAGCAGCATCATACGGTGGATGAACATCCCCACCACGACCAGCAGGCCGGACACGCCGTACCACGTCTTGCCGCGACCCTTGGCCATGAGCGCCAGCATCGCGAGGAAGGGGAGCAGCATCTCGAACAGCGAGAGCGTCCCATACGTACCAAATACCAGATCGAGCAGGTGCTTGCTCTCCTCCGAGCCGTTCCACGCGAGGGTGGACAGCTCGAGCGCGGTGAACGCGAAGTGCACCAGCAATGCGCCCGCTGCGATGCGCGCCATGAGCTGGAAGCCCGCGCGATCGCGCTCGAAGCTGTTCGCCGGCACCGTGATGGCGCACACGAGCAGCATGAAGGACAGGCCGAGGTTGACGCCGACCGTCATCGAATCCGCCGGCAGGATGGCCGAATGCCACCACTCGCGGGAATTCTGCACGGCGAACATGAGCGTCGTCACGGCGTTCATGATGAACACGAAGGGGAAGGCGACCCAAGAGAGCTTGCGCGCCTTGGCGGCGAACGCCTGCTCGTTTTTGCCGTCCTTGATCACCAGGATCACCGCCACCAGGCAGATGATCGCGTACACGCCCAGCACGATCACGTCCCAGAACAGCGGGGAGGCGACGTTGGGGGTGATCAGCATCTGCATCACGCGGAAGGGCTGACCGAGGTCGGTCATGATCGCCACGCCGGCGGCCACGACGCTGCCGAAGGCAGTGAAGGCGCCGAGCTTGGCATAGGGCTTGAGGCTATCGACCCGGAACAGGTACGCCAGCGAAAACAGCAGCATACCGCCGGAGGAAACGCCGATGAAAAACTCGAACGTGCCCATATACAAGCCCCAAGAGAAGAGGTTGTTCATGTCCGTGATCGCCAGACCGTTGATGATCTGGTAGATCCAGCCGGCCAGACCCGCGCCGCACAGCACCAGTCCGATCAGCAAACCAAGATAACGCCGCTTCATCCGGACACCTCCTCGATATTCTTGCTCTTATTGGAGGAAATGTAGTAGACCTTGGGCTGGGTGCCGTACTGCTCGCCCAGACGGTGCACCTGCTTGCTGTGCAGCAGGATGCTGACCTCGGAGTTGGGGTCGTCCAGGTCGCCGAAGATGCGCGCCTTGCCGGGGCAAGCCCGCACGCAGGCCGGCTTTTCGCCCTGCTGGGTATACTGGGCGCAGAAGGTGCACTTCTCGACCACGCCCGCCGGGCGATCTTGGGTGTAGACGCGGCGCTTGGGATCCTCGGTCGCGTCGAAGGGATAGCCATAGTCGTAGCCCAGCGCATCCTTGGCGGGCTCGGGATCCTTCCAGTTGAACTGGCGCACGCCATAGGGGCAGGCCGCCATGCAGGTACGGCAGCCGATGCAGCGGTCGTAATCGACCAGCACCACGCCGTCCTCATTGGTATAGGTCGCGCCGGTGGGGCAGACCTTCTGGCAGGCCGGATTGTCGCACATCTGGCAGGATACCGGCAGGTACTCCTGCTTGTACACCCCGTCGCTGCCGACCGAGGTCTGGTGATACTGCGCGCCCTGCGTGAACACGCGGTTCCACCACGTTCCGGGGGGCTGGCTGTTGTGCATCTTGCACACCACTGCACAGGTCTGACAACCGATGCACTTATCCAGATCGATGACCATGCCGTAACGCATCAGTCGATCACCGCCTTTCTAACATCTACCAGGCACTCGTTCCAGCTGGTGTTGGGTGCCCACATCTGCGAGACGAAGTAGATCTCATGGATCGGGTTGATGAAGGGGTGGATCAGGGTGTTGTAGGAGGTGCCGTGGGTATAACGGCTCCACCAGCCCTCATCGAAGATGCAGATCTTCTTCTTCAGTCCCGGATCGAGCACGGCCTCGGCCAGCAGTCTGCCGCGGTCGTTGTAGACCTCGACCAGATCGCCGTGGGCGATGCCCTTTTCTGCTGCGTCGTCCGGATTGAGCCAGACCTTGGCGCTGTCGTCCTGCAACTCACGCATGAAGGTGTTGTTCGAGTGGGTCGAGTGGACGCGGTGGATCGAGTTGCGCGTCAGGTAGGAGAAGGTGTACTTCTCGCGGATCGACGGATCGAGCGCGTACTCGGTCTCCTCATACGGGCGCTTGTGCACCGGCAGTGCCTCGCCCAGCTTGAGGAACATATCCTCGTCCTTATAGAACTCCATGCGGCCGCTCTTGACGAACTTGGCCGTGGCCGGCAGCGGGGACGGATAGCTCACCGGCGGGAACGGCACCTTGTCATGGATCTGCTCATAGAACGGGATGCGCTTGCGTCCCGGGTTCTCATGGCGCAGCTTGACCGGGCCCTTCTTGAGCATATCGAGCGTGATGCCCTTGAGCTCGGGGCCGCCCGTCTCGCAGGTCAGCTTGATGACCTCCTCGGCCGCCGCGTTGGGGTCGAGATCGGGGTAATAATACTTTTCAAACGACGGATCGATCCGCTTGGCCAGCTCGCGCATGATCCACAATTCGGGCTTGCAGTCGCCGACCGGCTCGATCGCGGGCTGCATGAGCTGCACATAGGGGTGCACCGGCGTCGAGACCATCTCGGTCTTTTCGTACCAGCTGACGCCCGGCAGGCAGACATGGCTGTACTTGCTCGTCGTCGTCTTTTGGAAGTCGAGGTTGACGACCAGCTCGAGCTGCCCCTCCTCGACCTGACGGCGGAGGATGTTGCCCATGTTATGCTGATCGAACGGGTTGCAGCAGTAGATGATCCACGCCTTGATACCATGCTTGGGATAGGGGCAAGTCATGGTCTCGGTCGGACCGTTGAGCATATAGGCGAAGGAGAACCCGGCCGGGGACTTCTCCGGCAGCTCGGGCACGTTCCACCACGCGCCGCCCTTGTACCGCATCCGATACTGGCCGGCATAGGTGGAGAAGCCGTCGCCCAGATGGCCGATGTTGCCGGTCAGGGCGCACAGCAGGGACAGCGCTCTGCCCTTGAGGTCGCCATGATACCACTGATAGTTGGACGCGCCGTACATGATGTGCAGCGGCTTGATCGTCGCGACCTCGCGCGCGATGCGCACGATCTGGTCGGCCGGCATATCGGACTCCTCCTGCACCTTCTCCGGGGTGTATTCCGCCGCCATATCGCGCAGCAGGGAGAAGGCCGGACGCGCCTGCACGCTCGAGCCGTCCTTGAGCGGGACAGTGACCGTGCCATCGAGCATGACATCGAGCGGCAGATCGAGCTTCTGCGGATCGACCGTGAGGAACGAGCCGTTGTAGGCCACATAGGCCTCGCGATACTCGGGCATACCGGCCGGTACGCTCAGCCCCTGCACGTCAGCCGCCAGCAGACGCTTGCCATTGTCCGAACGGATCAGCAGCGGCAGGTCGGTATAGGTGCGCACGAAGTCTGCGTCATACAGCTCTTCGTCCAGGATGACTTTGATGAAGCCCAGCGCCACCGCAGCGTCGCTCGAGGGCTTGATGGAATACCACTCGTCCGCCTTGGAGGCCGTCGCCGAGTAGTTGGGGTCGAACACCAGCACCTTGGAGCCGTTCTCCTTGGCCTCGACCAAGAAATGGGCGTCCGGGATACGGGTGGCCATCGGGTTGGAACCAAAGACCATGATATACTTGGCATCCGGCCAGCAGAAGGTCTCCAGCTCCTCGCTCTGCACGCCGAAGGTGATCGGCGCAGACATCGGCAGGTCGCCGTTCATCTCGTAACCGCCCAGCACGCTCCAGCCGTTGAGCGTCGCGGTACGGATCACAGCGCCCTTGTGGACGTGTCCGGTGCCGGCTACCTGAACGACCACAGCGACCGATTCCGGGCCGTAGGTGTCCATGATGCGCTTGAGCTCGCTGCTGGTGTAATCCAGCGCCTCGTCCCAGCTCGCTTCACGGAACTCATCCTCGCCGGGCGCGCCGGTGCGGATCAGCGGGCCCTTCATGCGCTCGGGTCCATAGATCAGGTTGGAAAAAGACAGTCCCTTCAGGCAGCCTCTGGGGTTGTGCTCGGCGTCCTCATAGTCCGCCGCCTGGATGATGCTCTTGATCTCGCCATTATGGACGCAAGCCTTCATCCCGCAGCCGCCGGTGCAGTTCGGTGCACAGGTCGTGCGGACATAGGTCAGCTCGTCGCTGCCGGCCTGAGCCGCCGCCTCCTGCTCATTCGCCGCAAGAGCCACGCCGCCCAGAGCGGTAGCTGCGCCTGCCACAGCAGCAGCCCCTAAAAACGTTCGTCTCGTTAAGGACAGCTCTTTTTTCTCCAAAATATTTACCTCCCTTTGCAATAGAGTTTTGCGGTGTCGCCACAGACAGGATCTGGATCTCCCACAAGAAATCTCTCTTGACCTTCTTCATTATAGCAGGAGTCGCCGGGCGGGAAAATCGGGGGATCCCCTTGACCAAACAGGGGGATCCCCTCAACGATCGAGGGGATCCCCCTGTGTACGCCGCGCGGGCGATCACATATCGGTCAATTTTTTCGCGCCGGGCACGTTGATCAAGCTGCCCTCGCCGCTTTTGGTCTCGACATACCGGCGGTCGCGCAGATAGATCAGGTGCGCCAGCGTTTCGCCCATGGCGAACCACTGCTCCTTGATGCTGAGCGTGTCCCACGGCTGCTGCCGCCACCGGAAACGGGCGGCCAGCTCATAGGCGGTCAGGCCGGGATGGTCGAGCACGAGCTGATAGAGCTCGATCAAGCGCAGGTAATAGTGCCGCATGACATCGTCGATCCGCCGGGGCGGCAGTGCGCCCCATGCGCCATGCGCCGGGAAGATCGTCTGCAACGCCGCGCCCCGCAGCAGCTCCAGCCCGGCCAGATACTGCTCGAGCGCGTGGGGATGTCCCTTCCACGCCCCGATATAGGGCAGCCCATCGAGCAGCAGCGTGTCGCCCGAAAAGGCCAGCGACTTGGTGGGCAGGCCGAGCGCGGTGTGTCCCGGCGTGTGGCCGGGCAGACGCAGGCAATGCAGCTCGAGCGACCCCACCGTGACGATCTCGCCCGGCTCGACGGTCGCGATCTGCTCGGTGCGCCCGCTCCAGCGCACATCCTCTCCGTTGTAATCCTTGAGGTGCCGCGCGGGGAAGCCCTCTCGCCGGTACCAGCGCCGCTGGTATTCCCACGGCTCCTTTTGGCCGGACAGGCGGCGGTCGGTCTGGCTGACCAGCAGCTTGACCTGTCGCAGCCCCGCGCCCGAGGCGGCCGCCATCCAGTCGCTGTATAGATGGGTCAGCAGCACCTGCCGCAGCGTCGGCGCGCCCGGCAGCTCGCCGATCGCCCGCTCGAGCGCCTGCCAATCCTGCTCCTCATGCAGCATGGGGTCGATCGCCAGCACCTGCTGCCGATCGACCAGCAGATAGCAGTTCTGTGTCTGTGCGGCAGACGCGCTCCAGCGGTATATCTGGGGGTCGTCCCATAATCGTTCTACCATATGCGCCTACCGCCTCCTCTCCACAGATGCTTGTGCGGCGGTCTTAGCCCAGCCGCAGATCGAGCCCGGCGCGCAGGGTATCCGGCTTGAGGCGCATGACGCAGTACATCTCGCCCGCCATGCCGAAGCCGCAATCATCGCACGTGCCCAGCACGCTCCCGGGGCAGCAGGGCAGCTTGGTGCCGTCGAGCAGGATGTAGTTGGCGATCCAGCAGGACTTGGGGAACCCGCGTTTTTTCATGATCTGCAAGCCCGAACGGGTGTTCATGATCGGGTAGCCCTGCTTTTTGAGCGCCAGCAGCTCGTCGATCACCTCGATGCGCTCGTCCCAGCTCATGGTGAGCTCCTCGGTGCCGGGGAAGGGGGTGTGCAGGTTGATCGCGATCGACCGGATCGCGGGATTGTCCCGCGCATAGCGCACGGTATCGGCCAAGGACGGCCGGTTGATCCGATTGACCGCCATGCTGATGCTGAGCGCCGGATGGCCGCTCGCGCGGATGTTGCGGTCGAGCTTATCGAACGTGCCCTCGCCGCGCACCGCGTCGTGATAGCGGCCGTAGCCATCGACGCTGACCCAAACGCTGTCGGCCAATGTGTCGCCGAAGGGGCGCTGGCCGTTGGTCGTCAGCGTGCAGGAGAAAAAGCCGAGCTCCTTGGCCAGCCGATACAGGTCGTTGAGCCGATAGTCGCGGTCGCGCCACAATGTCGGCTCGCCGCCCTCGAAATCGACGAAACGCGAGCCCTGCTGATAGGAATAGCGCAGCTCCTCGCGGATCTGTTCATAGGATTTCATGCCGGTGCAGCCGTGTCCCGAGGGCGTGCAGTGCTTGCAGCGCAGGTTGCAGTGGTCGGTCACGAACAGCACGGTCTGGAGCGGCCGTTTTTTGCCGAACAGCTTGTTTTGCAGATACCAATACGGCATATAAAGACGCTTGAACGCCATGATGTCACCCTCCTGTCTGGGTCTGCGCGAGCCGCGCGTCCGCCGCGCGCAGCTCCTGCGGGGTGTTGATATTGAGGAACGCCGCCGGGTCGGGCGCGGGCAGCGTGACCGTGTCCACCCGGTCGAGCAGCAGGCGCATCTTGCGCGCACCGCTGTCGAGCAGCGCCTGCGCCACCGCGGCGCATCGCGCCGGGCGATACAGGCCAAAGAGCGGCTGCGGCCGCCCGTCGATCGTATACACACAGGCATCGGCCTGACCGATCGCCGCACACAGCGGCGCGGCGTGCGCCGGCGTCAAAAACGGGGTGTCCACCGCGCAGAGCAGCAGCAGCTCGGTCTGACAGGCGAGCGCCCCGCGATAAAAGCCTTCCAAGGGACCGCATCCCAGCCGTTCATCGAACACGGCGCGGATGCCCGGCGGCACGACGGCGGCTCGTTCCATACCGCCGATC
Source organism: Eubacteriales bacterium (assembly GCA_030533295.1). Taxonomy (GTDB): domain Bacteria; phylum Bacillota; class Clostridia; order Oscillospirales; family Butyricicoccaceae; genus Agathobaculum. The sequence continues at coordinate 1,753 of JAUNJI010000045.1, read as the reverse complement.
GCGACCACCAGCGCGTGCCCCCAGCCATCCCATCGCTGGATGGCACGTTCGAGCAGGGAGCGACCACGCAGCGCCAAGCCGGCCTTGTCGCGCCCCATGCGCAGCGACTGGCCGCCGGCCATGATCTGCACGGTGAGCGCCGCGTGATCCATCGTCATCGTCCTCCCAAACACAAACAGCAGAGAAACCACGTTCTCAGTTTCAGTATAGCCCAATGGATGGGCAGCGCAAATCAGGAGATGCCCTTGATCGTCACTAGGGAGTTCCCTATACCGCCCTTCGCGTCTGCCCGCGGCCGCTCATCGCGTCAGCAGCAGCACGTCGTCCGGCCGGAGCGCGAGCCAGAGCGGATCGCGGTCTGCCCACGCCGCCCAGTCGGCCTTGTCCAGCTCGATCCGCAGGCGGGAAAAGCCCGTCCGCCCGCCCGGGGTGGACAGGATGACCACGGTCGAGAACACGTTTTCCACCACCCGTTCGACCCGGCAGCAGATCCGGTCTGCCCCCGGCCCGTCCGCCGGGCGCAGGTAGTGCGCCCGCACGCCGATGTGGCTCAGGTCGGGCGGCACCGGCCGACCGGGATCGAGCACCACGCCCCAATCGAGCGCCTCGACCCGGCCATCGGCGGTCGGCCGGGCGCGGGAGACGTTCTTGCAGCCGGACAGCAGGCAGGCCGACAGCGTGCGCGGTGCTTCGAACAGCGCGCGCACCGGCATGACCGGCTGCGACCGGCCGCGATCGAGCACGCACACCTGCTGGCACAGGCGCTGCACCTCGTCGCGGTCGTGCGTGACCAGCAGCATGGGGCCGGGGAAGGCGGTCAGGATGTCGGACAGCTCGAGCTCGACCTGCCACTTCAGATAGCTGTCCAAGGCCGAAAACGGCTCGTCCAGCAGCAAGAGCGCGGGCTCGCTGGCCAAGATCCGCGCCAGCGCCACCCGCTGCTGCTGCCCGCCGGATAGCTGGCGGGGGTATTTGTGCTCCTGCCCGGTCAGATAAAAGGCGTCGATCAAGCGCTGCGTCCGCTCGCGCTGCGTCGCCCTGTCCCGGATGCCGACCGCGATGTTCTGCGCGACCGTCATGTTGGGGAACAGGGCGTAATGCTGGAACAGCAGCCCGACCCGCCGCTTTTGGGGCGGCAGGTCGATCCGCTTTTCGCTGTCGAACAGCACCCGGCCGTCGAGCACGATCCGCCCGCGGTCAGGCCGGTCGATCCCCGCGATGCAGCGGAGCGTCAGGCTCTTGCCGCAGCCCGATGCGCCCAGCAGGCCGACGACCTGCCCGCCCGTCGCGGTGAAGGCGCAATCGAGCCGGAATTTTCCCAGATCCTTGTGGATGTCCACCTCGAGCTGCATCACTCCACCTCCCCGGTGACGGGCGACGCGCGGTGCGCCGGACGGCGGTCACGCTTTTCCAGCAGGTTGACCGCCAGCAGCACGACCGTCGAGATCGCCAGATTGAGCAGCACCCAGCGCATCGCCGCGGCATCGTTGCCGGTGCGCCAGAGCTGGTAGACCGTGGTCGAGATCGTCGCGGTCTTGCCGGGGGTGTAGCCCGCGATCATGGCGGTCGCGCCGTATTCGCCCAGCGCCCGGGCGAACGACAGCACCGCGCCCGCCAAGATGCCCTGCTTGCAATAGGGCAGCATGACCCGCCAGAAGATCCACGTGTTCGACCGCCCCAGCGTGCGGGCGGCATCGGCCAGCGTGCGGTCGAAGGACTCGAACGCGCCGCGCGCCGTGCGGTACATCAGCGG
>JAUNJI010000104.1 GCA_030533295.1 Eubacteriales bacterium | reverse complement strand
GGCGAACATGGTGAACGCGCAAGCGAACGCCAGCACCAGTGCGAGAACCTTTTTCTGATGGCATCGGTTTGAACGATTTTTGGCTAAACGGCCTGCTTTTCTGCTGTTTTGCGGGTTTTTGCGAACTTGTAAAATTTTTCCTTTTCTGGCGCCCCCGCCCGACCGCAAAAATAACAGTACACAAATGCGCCGATCGATGGTAAAATAGTAATAACTAAACCAAAGAGGTGATAGATGTGAAAAGATCATTATCCGCTGTCTTGGCGGCCGCCCTGCTGGTGTGCACCATGCCAACGGCGTTCGCCGCTTCGGATATCGAGAACCACTGGGCGAAAAGCTACCTGACCGCGATGCACGAGCTGAGCGTCATCAACCCGTCCTCCACCGGCCAGTATACGCCCGATCAGCCGATCATGCGGTGGGAGTTCATGCGCTATATCAACCGCGCCTTCGACTTCACCGAAAAGGCCGCCATCCGCTTTTCCGATGTCAGTCGGAACGCGATCTATTATGATACCGTGCAGATCGCGGTCAAGCACGGCTACATCAACGGCGTGGGCGACAACAAGATCGACCCCGAGGGCACGCTGACCCGCGAACAGGCGGCCACGATCCTCGGCCGTCTGCACAAATACGTCCCCACGGCCGACCTGTCTGCCCTCGACCGCTTCACCGACAAGGCCGCGTTCAGCAATTACAGCAAGAGCTATGTCGCCGAGGCCGTCGAGCAGGGCTACCTCAACGGCTACACCGACGGCACCTTCCGCCCCAAGGGCAAGCTCAAGCGCGGCGAGATCGCCAAGCTGCTCTATTACTTCATGGGCTCGTCGCTGCACAGCGCGGGCAGCCACTATACCCAGTCTCACCTCAACAGCCAGACGCAGAACGTGACCATCAGCGCCCCGTGCACGCTGTCCGACGCGACGATCGACGGCAATCTGTACATCACCGAGGGCGTGCTCTCGGGCAATGTCACGCTGTCCAACGTCACGGTCGAGGGCGATGTGATCGTGGGCAGCGGCGTGGTCACGCTCGAGGGCGTGTCCGCCCTTGACATGGTCATCTCCAACCCCTTCGGGCTGGTGCCGCAGGTGACGGCCACCGGCAACACCAACATCGGCCTGACCGAGATCCAGTCCTCGACCGCGCTCACCGAGAGCGCGCTCGCGCCCTCTGCGGGCGGCTTCGCCGACCTTGCGATCACGGGCGAGGATGTCGCGCTGACGCTCGACGCGGCGGTGTGGGATGTCGATACCGCCGGCACCTGCTCTATCCTGACCACGGGCAGCACCTCGCTCAGCGAGCTGACCGCCAACGCCCCGACGACCGTCACCGGCGGCGGCTCGGTGCAGTCGGCCAAGCTCAATGTGACCGGCTGCACGATGGTGATGGAGCCCGACCAGATCGAGCTCGCGAGCGGCGTTTCGGCGCGCATCGCGGGGCAGACGGTCAACGCCTCCACCAGCGTGTCGATCTCGCCCACCGTGCTGTCGATCGACGCGCATGACAAGGCCGCCATCGCCCATTCCTATTCCTTCACCTTCAATGCGGACAAGAACGATCTGGTGCGCGTCACGGTGGACGGCTCGGTGCTGCGGCAGGGCACGGACTACAACCCACTGAGCAACAAGAACGGCATCCGCCTGTATAAGACCTTCCTGACCACGCTCAAGCCCGGGACGCACACCGCCGAGCTGCTCTTCGCGGACGGCTCCAAGGCGGCGATCGGCCTGCTGGTCGGCGATTCCGCCCAGACCGCGGTCGATCCGACAGCGTTCACCTTCGATAAGTTCCCCGAGTCGGTCAACTACACCGACCTGATCGCTACCCTGACGCTGCCCAGCGGCACCGTGCTCGAAACGGTCAAGATCGGCAGCACCATCCTCGAGCGCGGCGCGGATTACACCTATAACGCGGCTACCGGCGCCGTCAAGGTGATGCGGGATACGCTGTCCAAAAAGAGCCGGGGCACCTATACGATCACCTTCGTGCCCAGCCGGGGCTCCTCTTGCAGCTGTGCGCTGACCGTCGTGGACAGTGCGCCGGTCAATGAGGTGCTGCCCAGCGCGGTCGATTTCGACGCCAACACCGACGCAGGCGGCTACCGCGACATCAGCGTGACGCTGAACACCGCCGACGGCGCGACGCTCAAGAGCATCCGCGCGGGCGGCAAGTCGCTCGAGCAGGACTGGCAGTACCGCCTCGACGGCGACACCGTGACGATCAACAAGTCCGTCCTCGCCGAGCTGAGCAAAACGGGCGGCTCGCACACCGATCTCGTGTTCCGCATGACCACCGGGCGCGATCCCACGCTGCGCATCAACTTCGTGACCACCTATGCGCTGACCGCCCTCGTGGTGGACGACCTCGGCCTGCCGATCGAGGATGCCTTCGTCACCTTCACCCCCAAGGACAGCGAGACCGGCACTGCCGCCCAGTTCGCCTACACCGACAGCGACGGCCGTGCGACCGTCTACGTCAAGCGCGGCGGCTACCAGATCACGGCCGAGCATGAGCGCTTCACCGCCGATCTGACGCAGAGCGCCAACGTGCCCACCAGCCGCACGGTCAAGCTGACCGGCGAGATCCTGGAGACCGTGCAGCTCGTCGTGACCAACGCCTACGGCGCGCCGCTGTCCGGCGCAGTCGTCACGGTGGGCGGCAAGAGCATCACCACCGGGCTGGATGGCACCGCCTCGTTCAGCCTCAAGCGCGGCAACTACGTGGCGCAGGTGTCCTGCCGGGGCTACACCAGCCAGACCGTGCAGCTCTCTGTCACCAACAGTCTGCGCACGCGGGTCGATCTGTCCTGACCCGCGGCGCGGGGCGGCCTGACCGCCCTCCACAGTATAGAAAAACGGCCAGCAGCCGTGAAGTGCCCCCAAAAAGTTAGACAAAAATTCACGCTAAAAATCGTTCAAGCTA
>JAUNJI010000044.1 GCA_030533295.1 Eubacteriales bacterium | reverse complement strand
GAGACGACCGACGAGGACGAGGAGATCGATCCCGCCGATGTCAAGATCTTCGGGATGCCGCGCGTGTGCTTCCACGGCACGGCCTTCGGCGTGGCCGGTGGCTATATCGTGAGCGGCCTGATCGGCCTGAGCGGCCTGCCGACGCCCAGCCCGATGACGTGCGCGGTCGTCTGCGGCGGCATCGGCTATCTGATCGCCAAGCAGATCCGCAAAAAGCAGGTCGCTGCCCGCGAGGCCGCCGCCGCATCCGAGCAGGGCGAGTGAGCCCCCAGCAGTCCGATCTGCACGAAACAGGCCGCCGACGGCCTGTTTTTTGTCCCCTGCGGGCGCTTTGGTGCCCGCGACCGACCGAAAAGGAGGGTCTTTCGAGCCGATGGATACCGCGAAGAACGATGCCCAGCGCCCGCCGGTGCGGGCGTATACCTATATCCTGCGCTGCGCGGACGACAGCCTGTACTGCGGCTGGACGAACGACCTGACCGCCCGGCTGGCCGCGCACAACAGCGGCCGGGGCGCCAAATACACGCGCGGACGCGGGCCGGTCACGCTGGTGTACAGCGAACAGCACGCCACGCAGGGCGACGCGATGCGCCGCGAGGCGGCGATCAAGCGGCTGTCGCGGCCGCAAAAGCTGGCGCTGCTCGCCGCGCAGGACGGGGCAGAGCGGCTGACCATCTATGACGCGGACGGCCGCCCCTGCGGCGAACGCCCCCGCGCGGTCGTGCACGCGCAGGGACTGTACCATCGGGTGTGCCACCTGTGGGTGGTGGGCGTGTGGGCGGGCGTGCCCGGCCTGTGGCTGCAACAGCGGCAGTTCGACCGGCCGCTCTATCCCGGCGGCTTCGACCTGACCGCGACCGGCCACCTCGATCCGGGCGAAACGCCGTCGCAGGCCGTGCAGCGCGAGGCACGCGAGGAGGTCGGGCTGGTGCTGCCGGATGCGGCGCTGGCGGACGGCGGACACTATCGCCAGCAGTACAGCCGGGGCGCGGATGGCGGCTTCGACGATGAGCTGGCCTTCGCCTTCGCCGTGCGGATGGACGGCGTGCCGCCCTTCGCGCCGGGCAGCGAGGTGGCCGACGTGGTGTTCGTCTCGCTGGCCGACTTCGCGGCGGCGCACGACGCGCCGCGCGACCTGCCTGCCCGCCGCCGGGACGGCAGCGCGGTCACGCTCGCGCACGACAGCCTGTGCTGCCTGCATCCGCAGGAGCGGCAGGGCGTGCAGCCCGTCCTCGACCGGCTGCTCGGCCGATAAGACGAAAAAAGACCGCACTTTGGTGCGGTCTTTCTGTTTTTGCGGGGGGTCTTAGTCCACCTGCGGCAGGGTGGCGAAGCCGACCGCCAGCTCCTCGTCGGTGGGGACGTGGCTGGTCATCGTGCCGCTGTGGAAAGCCTCGTAAGCGGACATATCGAAGTAGCCCGTGCCGGTCAGGCCGAACAGGATGGTCTTGGCCTCGCCGGTCTGCTTGCACTTGAGCGCCTCGTCGATCGCGCAGCGGATCGCGTGGCTGGACTCGGGCGCGGGCAGGATGGTCTCCAGCTTGGCGAACTGCACCGCCGCCTCGAACACATCGGTCTGCTTGGCCGAGACCGCCTCCATATAGCCGTCGTGATACAGCTTGGACAGGATCGGGCTCATGCCGTGGTAGCGCAGGCCGCCCGCATGGTTGGCCGCCGGCATGAAGCCGTTGCCCAGCGTGTACATCCGCGCCAGCGGGGTGACGTGGCCGGTGTCGCAGAAGTCATAGGCGTATTTGCCGCGGGTGAAGGACGGGCAGGAGGCCGGCTCGACCGCGATGATGCGGGGATCGGCCTTGCCGGTCAGCTTATCCTGCATGAAGGGCGCGATCAGGCCGCCCAGATTGGAGCCGCCGCCCGCGCAGCCGATGACGATGTCGGGGTATTCGTCCAGCATCTCCATCGCCTGCTTGCTCTCCAGACCGATGATGGACTGGTGCAGCAGCACCTGATTGAGCACCGAGCCCAGCACATAGCGGTAGCCCTCGGTCGTGGTCGCGACCTCGACCGCCTCGGAGATCGCGCAGCCCAGCGAGCCGCCGGTGGTCGGGTCGGCCGCCAGGATCGCGCGGCCGGTCTCGGTCGTGTTCGACGGGGAGGGCGTGACGTTGGCGCCAAAAGTCTGCATGACGGCCTTGCGATAGGGCTTTTGCTCATAGGAGACCTTGACCATGAACACCTTGAGGTCGAGGTCGAAGTACGCGCACGCCTCGGACAGCGCCGTGCCCCACTGGCCGGCGCCGGTCTCGGTCGTCAGCCCCTTGAGGCCCTGCGCCTTGGCGTAATACGCCTGCGCGATCGCGGAATTGAGCTTGTGGCTGCCCGAGGTGTTGTTGCCCTCGAACTTATAGTAGATCTTGGCCGGGGTGTCGAGCGCCTTTTCCAGATTGTAGGCGCGGCACAGCGGCGAGGGGCGGTAGAGCTTATACATATCGAGCACGGGCTCGGGGATGTCGAAATAGCGGGTGGTGGTGTCCAGCTCCTGCTGGGCGAGCTGCTCGCAGAAGATCGGATACAGCGCCTCGACGGGCAGGGGCTCATGCGTGCCGGGATGGATCAGCGGATCGGGCTGCTCCTTCATGTCGGCGCGGAGGTTATACCACTGCCGGGGCATCTGGTCTTCGGTGAGGTACAGTCTGTGCGGGATCTTAGCCATGGTCGCTCTCTCCTTTATGTCGATAAGATGGGTCGTTGGTGTGTAAGCTGTGCCGGAGGTGGATCAAAAAAGGCTCCTGCCCCATGTGTTCCATGGGACAGGAGCCTGCTTCAGCTCTTGCGGTACCACCCAAGTTGGCGCGACTGCGCCCGCTCGTTTCCACGCATCCGACAATGCGCGCTCCCCGGATAACGGGTGGAGCCCCCGTCGCAGCTACTCGGGCGACGACACCCTTTCACCTTGCCCTGTTGGAGTCCATTCACGTGGTCCCGCCCTGCCGCGATCGCACCGCCCGCGGCTCTCTGGGAGGTGGGGTCTCCCCGCTACTCGTCTCCGTCATCGGTTTTTTCAGTATGGTCACAGTATATGCGCCGCGGCCGGGTTTGTCAAGATGTTTCGCGAAATTTTACAGAGCAGCGCGGTGAAATAGTGCAGCGGGTCAGCGCAGCAGGGCGCGGAGGTCGTCCGCACCGCCGGGCTGGCCGACCACCGAGAGCGACGCCTGCGACAGATCGAATACCCGCCGCGCGAGCGAGAGCACGTCGTCCGCGGTCACGCGGTCGTAGGCGCGGAGCACCTGCTCGGCGGCCAGCACCTGACCGCGCAGCAGCTCGCTCCGGCCGATCGTCATCATGCGCGAGCCGGTGTTCTCCAGCCCCATCAGCAGCGTGGTCTTGACCTGCTCGCGGCAGCGGGACAGCTCGTCCGGGTCGGGGCCGTGCTCGCAGAAGGTGCGCAGCTCGTGCACGATCAATTCGAGCGCCCGGCGCTCGGTATCCGCGCCCAGCCCGGTGTAGATCGACAGCAGGCCGGTGTCCAGATGCGGGGTGGTGAAGGTGTAGATCGAATAGCACAGGCCGTTCTGCTCGCGCACGCTCTGGAACAGGCGGGACGACATCCCGCCGCCCAAGATCGCGCTGAGTAGGTTCATGGCATAGCGGTCGTCGCTCAGCAGCGAGACGCCGGGGAAGGACAGGCACAGGTGGTTCTGCTCGATGTCCTTTTCGCGCAGCACCAGACTGGGCTGATAGACCGCGGGCTCGATCTGGTTGCGCCCCTCGCCCTGCATGATGGCGAACAGCCCGGCGATATAGTCGAGATCGTCCTCGGTGAAGTGGCCGGAGACCGCGACGACCGTGTCCTGCGGCCGGTAATAGTGGTGCATATAGTCGTGCATGGCCTCAGCGTTGATCGCGCGCAGCGTTTCGGCCGTGCCGAGGATCGGGCGGCCGAGCGCCGAACCGGCGTAGCACTGCTCGAACAGCTTGTCGATCGCCACGTCCTCGGGCGAATCCTCGTACATATCGATCTCCTCGAGCACGACGCCGCGCTCGAGCTCGATGTCGGCGCTGGCGAAGCGCGAGTGCAGGAACATATCGGCCAGCAGCGAGGCTGCGGTCTGCAAGCGCGTGTCCAGCACCTTCATGTAATAGCAGGTGCACTCCTTGTCGGTGAAGGCGTTGGCCTGTCCGCCGAGCGCGTCGATGGCGATCGCGATATGCCGTGCGGTACGTTTTTCCGTGCCCTTGAAGAGCATATGCTCGATGAAATGCGAGATACCGCTGAGCGCGGCGGGCTCATACCGGCTGCCGTTGCCCACCCAGATGCCGATCGAGGCGGTGCGCACCGTGTCCAGCCGTTCCGAGATCAGGCGCACGCCGTTGGGGAGCACACGTTTGACATACATTGCGTTCATCCATCCTTTCCAACAGGGGATAGGGGGCAGCCTGCCCGCCTATCGGCGAAAAACGGTCGCGCCGCGCACCGGCTGGCGGCCGCGCGGGCGGATACGATACCAGACAGGGGGCGCGGGGCGCCCCGTGTCTGTGGCGCGGGGCGGGGTACGCCCGCGCGGCGGTCGGCGCGTCAGTAATAGACGCGGGTGCCGGCCTCGTTGAGGAAATAGCGGTCGCCGTCCGAGTCGTAGTAGTCACCGGTCTCGGGGTCGTAGCGCCCGCCCTCCTCGGCCAGCGAGGCGGGATCGACCGGCGCGGCGTCGTCGTCCGCCGTCATCGGGGCGGTGGGCGGCGCGTCCAGATCGAGGCCGCCCAGCGGCGCGCCGGTGGCCAGCTCGTCGTCCGCCGGTGCGGCGGGCGCGCCCGGACGCTGGTCGTCGTAGATGTAGCGGTGCAGCTGCGCCGCGACGGCATCGGTGTCGAACTCGATATAGGTGTTGGACGGCCCCGAATAGTACCAGTCGCCGTCCAGCGGGAGGCGGATATGCTCGAGCGCGGGCGTGCCGTGCTGCACAGCGCCCAGGATCAGCGAGGCGATCTCGCTGACCGAGAGCGAGGTGGTCACATAGGGCACGAGCTTTTGCGTCAGCACGAGCAGGCCGATCGCGTCCTTCTGCTGCACCTTGGCGAACATCGCCTCGAGCACGACGGACTGGCGCTCGACCCGCGCCCAATCGTCGCCCACGCCCTTGCGGATGCGGCCATAGCACATCGCCTGCACGCCGTCCAGCGTTTGCAGACCGGCGCTGTCCACGCCGGCGAAGGTGCGCCCTTGCTCGATGCCGTAGTCGCGGATCACGCGGCCGAGCTCGTCGAGCTCATTGGGCGCGACGTCGATCTCCACGCCATCCAGCGCATCGATGATCGCGGCGAGCTGCTCGAAGCCCACGGCGACGTATTCGGTGATGTCGGTGCCGAAGTTCGCGTTGAGCGTGCGGATGGCGAGGCTGGGGCCGCCGCGCCAATAGGCGGCGTTGAGCTTGTCCATGCCGTAGCCGTCGATCGCGATCAGCGAATCGCGCATCAGGCTGGTCAGCTTGATCTTGCCGCGCGTGTTGTCCACGGTCACGATCATCGTGCAGTCCGCATGGCTCTGCGCGTCGCCGGGGCGGGCGTCCAGCCCGAACAGCGCGATATTGGTGATGTTCTCGTCGGCCTTGACCCCGGCGGCCAGCTCTTTGGCGGCCAAGGTGGCGTCGTATTCGTAGCCGAAGAACAGCCGATAGGCATACAGGCCGAAGCAGAACAAGATCGCGAGCGCCACGAGCACAGACAGCAGGCGGGTCAGCCTGCGCTGGATGCGTTTGATCGACATAGGCTCAGTCCTGCTCGAACGCGGCGAACGAGCGCTCGGTCAGCTGATGCACGCGCATCGTGTTGGTGTAGTTGACGCGGCCGACCGGCATACCGGCGGTGATCGTGATCACATCGCCCACGCACAGGCCGAGCACCTGGATGGCCGCCTGCTCGGACAGGTCATACAGCTCGGTGGTGCACTTGGGCGCGCGGGGCACGACGACCGGCGTGACGCCCCACGACATGGTCAGGTGGTTGGCCGTCCGCTCGTTCGGGGTGGCCGCGATGATCGGTGCGCCCGGCCGGTAGGAGGACACCGCGCGGGCGGTCGTACCGGCATCGGTGAAGGCCACGATGCACTTGGCGCCGAGGTCGGCCGTGGTCGAGCAGGTCGCGTGCGCGATCGCCAGCGTCTTGCGGTCGCCCGACACGTCCATGTTGAGGAATTCCAGCCGGGTGACGCGGCGGCGGTCGTAGTGGATGGTGCGCTCGGCGTTCTCGGCGATCGAGCTCATGGTCGCGACCGTCTCGACCGGGTACTTGCCGACCGAGGTCTCGCCCGACAGCATGATCGCGCTCGTGCCGTCATAGACGGCGTTGGCGACATCGGAGACCTCGGCGCGGGTCGGGCGCGGGTTCTTGGCCATCGACTCGAGCATCTGGGTGGCCGTCACCACGCGCTTGCCGCGCGAGATGCAGGTCTTGATGATGTTCTTCTGGATCTCGGGCAGCTCGGCGAAGGGCACCTCGACGCCCAGATCGCCGCGGGCGACCATGACGCCGTCGGCCTCGTCCAAGATCTCGAGGATGTTGTTGACGCCTTCCATGTTCTCGATCTTGCAGATGATCTCGACATCCTCCTGCCCGTGCTCGCGCAGGATGGCCTTGATGTCGCGCACGTCCTGTGCGCAGCGGGTGAACGAGGCAGCGATGAAGTCGATGCCCTGCGACAGGCCGAACTCGATGTCATCGCGGTCGCGCTGGGAGACGAAGGGCATATTCAGCCGGATGCCCGGCACGTTGACCGACTTGCGATCGGAGAGCGTGCCGCCGTTGAGCGCCTTGCACACGATGTCCGTCCCGTCGCAGATATCGATCACCTCGAACGCGACCAGACCATCGTCGATCAGGATGCGGGTGCCGGGCTGCACGTCGTAGGGCAGTCCCTCATAGGTGATGGAGACGATCGTCTCATCGCCCTCGAGGTCGCGGGTGGTCAGCGTGAACTGCTGTCCCTCGACGATCTCGATCTTGCCGTTCTGATAGGTCTTGGTGCGGATCTCAGGTCCCTTGGTGTCCAGCATCAGGCCGACCGGGCGGCCGAGCTCGCGGCGGGCGGCCTTGACCGCGTCCATCCGCGCCTTGTGCTCCTCGTGCGAGCCGTGGCTGAAATTCATCCGAGCCACGTTCATGCCCGCCCGGACGAGGTCGGGGATGATCCCGTCGGTCGCGGGGCCAAGGGTACAAATGATCTTCGTTTTGCGCATGCGAATATGCTCCTCCCTGCACGGTATCGCTTTCACGATATGATGGTTCCTTTGGTGACCATTTTATCAGTTTTCAGATCGCTCTGCAATCATGCGCCCGCTTTTTAGCGGTATTTTCATGCTTTTTGACAAAAAAACACGGGCATGACGCAAACATCTTGTGTTTTCTGATGCCGTCTTGTATAATAGGGAGTATTCCAGACAGGATGCACGATCAAACCTGTGCACGCGCCCCGCATGGGCGCAGCGCGCGGAAAAAACGACAGCGAACGCGGCCGCAGCCGCGGCGAAAAAGGAGAGATGACAGGTGACAGGACCGGTATTGGTGGTCATGGCGGCGGGCATGGGCTCGCGGTACGGCGGGCTCAAGCAGATCGACCCGGTCGGCCCGCAGGGGCAGATCATTTTGGACTATTCGATCTATGACGCGCACCGCGCGGGCTTCGAGCGGGCGGTGTTCATCATCCGCCCCGAGCTGGAGCAGGCCTTCGAGCAGACGATCGGCCAGCGGGCGCGGCGGCTGATGCAGGTGGACTATGCCTATCAGACGGTCGATCGGCTGCCGGCCGGGCTGTGCGCCCCGGCGGGGCGCGAAAAGCCGCTGGGCACGGCGCACGCCGTCTGGTGCGCCAAGGAGCTGACCGCGGGCTGCCCGATCGCGGTGATCAATGCGGACGATTTTTACGGCGCGGACGCCTTCCGCAAGATGTACGACTATCTCGCCACCGCGCAGGACGACGACCGCTACCGCTACTGCATGGTCGGCTATCAGGTGGAGAACACGCTGACCGACAACGGCACGGTCTCGCGCGGGGTGTGCACGGTGGACGAGGACGGCCTGCTGGCCGGTATCATCGAGCGCACCGCGATCGCCCGCGCGGCCGATGGCCGCATCACCTATGCGGCGGACGGGGACGCACCGGCGGGCGAGATCGCGGCGGGCACGCCGGTGTCGCTCAACCTGTGGGGCTTCACGCCGTCCTTCCTGCCCGCGCTGGAGGATGGCCTGCGGACGTTCTTCGCGCAGGGGCTGCCGCGCGACCCGATGAAGGCCGAGTACTATCTGCCCTTCGCGGTGGACGAGCTGATCCGGCAGGGACGCGCGACCGCGCGGGTGCTGACCACCACGGCGCGTTGGTTCGGCGTCACCTATCGCGAGGACAAGCCCGCGGTGAGCGCGGCGATCGCCGCGATGACCGCGCAGGGCGCATACCCCGCCGCGCTGTGAGGGGGCAGGCGATGGACTGGACAGCGGCGTTTTCCGCCCTGTGCGACCGCTTGGAGCACGCGCAGGACGCGGCCTTCGTCACCCAGCACGAGGTCGCGGTCGAGGGGCGCACGGCCGCGCGATACAGCACCTATGACTCGACCGCACAGCGGCTGCTGTTCGGCATGATGCCCACGGGCAACACCAGCCACGCGCATGAATACCGGCTGCTGTTCGCCGTGCCCGCGCTGGACGAGGCCGGGCTGGACGATTGGTGGCAGTATGCACAGGCGGTCGAGCGGGCGCTCGTCCGCCCGGACACGCACCACGAGTTTTCGATGGTCTCGCTGATCTTGGCCGTCGGCGCGGTGGACAGGGCGACGTGCAAAAAGCTCAAGAGGCTGTCGGGCGAGCGCTCGTTCGCCGACGGCAAACAGGGCTGGTCGTCGATCCGCGTGGCCGTGGTCGATCTGGCGGCGCGTAAGGTGTACACCAACCGCATGGGCGACGCGCTCAAAAACGTGCTCAAGCCGCTGTTGTAAGCGGCGCTGTGCGCCATATCTATCGATCGGCAAGATCGACGTCGAAAAACCGCACCATTTTGCGATAGCGGCCTTGAAACTCTGGTAGAGAGGTATCGACACATGAAAAAGAAACGTATCGTTATGATCGCGGTCGCCGTACCGGCGGTGCTGCTCTTGTCCGTTATCTCATTTTTGGTTCAAACAGGCTTTCACGAACGGACCGATGTGGCCTTGCTCGATCATTCGGTATCGGCAGACGGGACAAAGCTGACCTTCAAGACGATTGTTTCGGGTTCGATGGGATATATTCGGGGGTTTGCCGATCAAGGCGGTGGCGCGAAGCCGCATCGCCTTAAATTTTATTCGACGTTTGGCGGTCTGAATAGCTCGTTCGGCGCAAAACATGAGTTTGCATTGGATCTGGCGGAAACGGACACGGCGATCCATTTTGCTCGTCCGAACGGAGGCTATGAACTGGTCTTGCAAAAGGATGCAGAGACCGGAGCGTGGAGGGAGCCATAAAGCAGCCCCTCGATCGGCACACAGGGTCAGCAGCGCTTTCGCGAAAAAGCACTTGCAAAGCCAAAAGCTCTGTGCTATGATAAAATGTACAGAAGTATGACGTGCCGCGCCCGAGCGCGGGCGCAGAAAAAATCGTTTGAAAGGGACCGATGAACTATGACTACGGCACAAATCGCACTTTCGATCGTGATGATCGTCGCCAGCCTGTTCCTGATCGTCGTCGTGCTGCTGCAAAGCGGCGCGCAGCAGGGCTTGGGCGCTATCTCCGGCGGTGCGGAGACCTTTTTTGGCGCGGGCAAGGCCAGCGGCGCCGATCGCATCTTCGCGCGGCTGACCTCGATCGTCGGCGTGATCTTCGTGATCACGGCGCTCGTGCTCAACCTGATCCACTGATATGCTGTTGGCGATGCAGCGCCTGCTGCTGATCGCGTTCGCGGCCTTCGCGGCGCTGACCGTGCTCGAGCAGGTGCGATACGGCATGATCTGCGGCCGGGTCGAGGGCGAGGATAAGCAGGATGACCCCAAGGCGCGTGCCTGCCGTCGGCAGGCGACCGTCTGCGCGGTGCTCGCGGGCGTCAGTTTGGTGCTCAACATCGTGCTGGGCGCCATCGGCAAGATGGGATGAAAAAAACGCGGAGAGCGATGCTCTCCGCGTTTTTTTTCGTGCTCATTCGCCCATCACTTGGAAAACGATGTCCCGCACGCGGTCGCGCGTGTCGCACTCGACCAGCGTCAGGTTTTGCCACGGTCCGAGGGTGATCTCGCCCTCGACGAAGGGGATCGTGATGAACGGGCTGAGCAGCGCCGCCTTGATGTGCGACGAGCCGTTGTCATCGTGCCACGTGTCGTGGTGGCGATAGTGGATCACGCGGCCGGTCTCGTCCGTATAGGGCGAAAACACGTCCATCGCGGCCTTGAGGTCGTGGTGCACCATGCCGGGCTCGAACTCCAGCGTGGTCAACCCGGCCACGCCGCCGGTGGTGAAGCCGGTGATGATGCCCGAGCGGATGCCCGTCTGCTGACAGGCGTGGCGCACCGCCGTGCGGAAGTCCTCGCTCACGTCGATCATGCCCATGTGGGCGCGGGTGTGGTAGGTCTTGGTCTCCGTGTATACTGCCATGGTGCTCCGCTCCTTTACAGACATTCCAGATAGTGGCCGTACAGCGTCTTGTCCAGCGCAGCGGCGTGGCGCAGCAGCGTTTGCCGGCTGATATAGCCGCGCTGGTAGGCGATCTCCTCCAAGCAGGCGATATAGCGGCCGGTCTGATCCTGCACGCGCTTGACCTCGAGCGCCGACTCGAGCAGGCTGTTCGCCGTGCCCGCGTCCAGCCAGACGAAGTCGCGGTCGAGCTTGACCACGTGCAGGTCGCCTCGGCGCAGATAGGCCAGATTGACATCGGTGATCTCCAGCTCGCCCCGCGCCGAGGGCTTGAGCTCGTGCGCGATCTGCATGACCGAGTTGTCGTAGAAATACAGGCCGGGCACGATGTAGTTGGACTTGGGGAAGCGCGGTTTTTCCTCGATGGAGACTGCGCGGCCTTGCTCGTCGAACTCGACCACGCCGAAGGCACGCGGGTCGTCCACATAGTAGCCGAACACGCACGCGCCGGTCTCGTGGGCGGTCGCGCGGCGGAGCGACTGCTCGAAATCGGCCGAATAGAAGATGTTGTCGCCCAGCACGAGGCAAACGCTGTCGTCTCCGATGAACTGCTCGCCGATCAGCAGCGCGTCCGCGATGCCGCGGGCGACCTCCTGCACCTCATAGGTGATGTTGACGCCGAAGCGGCCGCCCGAGCCCAGCAGACGGTAGAACGGGCCCTCCTCGCCGGGCGGGATGATGACGAGGATGTCCCGGATACCGGCTTGCAGCAGCACGGCGAGCGGATAGTAGATCATCGGCTTGTCGTACACGGGGAGCAGCGGCTTGCACGTCGGCCGCGTCATCGGGTACAGACGCGACCCCTTGCCCGCTGCGAGAATGATGCCTTTCATGTTTCGATCCTCTCTTTTCACGATATGCCCCTATTATAGCACATCGGGCGCCCGCGCGCCAGCACCAAAGCACAGAACGGCGGAGTGCTCAGATCGACAGTTTTTTCCCTTCATTTTACGTGAATTTTGACGATAACATGGGTGGAAAAGCCAACAAAAAGGGGGTATAATAATAGCTGCACGAAAATCACCCGAAAAGGAAGGAATAGATATGATCCGAAACGATCTACGCAATATCGCGATCATCGCGCACGTCGATCACGGCAAGACCACGCTGGTCGATCAGATGCTCAAGCAGGCGGGCGCGTTCCGCGAGAATCAGGTGGTCGAGGAGCGCGTGATGGACTCGGGCGACATCGAGCGCGAGCGCGGCATCACGATACTGGCCAAAAACACGTCGGTGCATTACAAGGATGTCAAGATCAACATCGTCGATACGCCGGGGCACGCGGACTTTTCCGGCGAGGTCGAGCGTATCCTCAAGATGGTGGACGGCGTGGTGCTGCTGG
This sequence comes from Eubacteriales bacterium, assembly GCA_030533295.1. GTDB lineage: Bacteria > Bacillota > Clostridia > Oscillospirales > Butyricicoccaceae > Agathobaculum. Next base: position 4,364 of record JAUNJI010000044.1, on the reverse strand, counting down.
TGGACGCGGCCGAGGGGCCGATGCCGCAGACCCGCTTCGTGCTCCAGAAGGCGCTGGAGTTCGGCCACAAGATCATCATCGCGGTCAATAAGGTCGATCGCCCGGACGCCCGTCTGGGCGAGATCGGCGACGAGGTGCTCGAGCTGCTGCTCAACCTCGATGCGACCGACGAGCAGCTCGACAGCCCGATCGTCTATTGCTCCGGCCGCGCGGGCACGGCCTCGATGTCGCCCACGGTCGAGGGCGACGATCTGACCCCGCTGTTCGAGCAGATCCTCTCGCACATCCCCGCGCCGCAGGTCGATCTCGAGGGGCCGACGCAGATGCTGGTGTCGTCGATCGACTACAACGAGTATGTCGGCCGCATCGGCATCGGCCGCATCGAGCGCGGCACGATGAAGGTCGGCCAGCAGGTCACGGTGTGCGACTACCACGGCGCGACCCAGCCGTACAACACCAAGGTGGTCACGCTCTACACCATCGAGGAGCTCGAGCGCAAGCCCGTGGACGAGGCCAAGGCCGGCGAGATCGTGTGCTTCTCGGGCATCGAGAACGTCACGATCGGCGAGACGCTGTGCGACCCGAGCGCGGTCGAGCCGCTGCCCTTCGTCAAGATCTCCGAGCCGACGGTCGAGATGACCTTCTCGGTCAACGATTCCCCGTTCGCGGGACGCGAGGGCAAGTTCGTCACCTCGCGCCACCTGCGCGAGCGCCTGTTCCGCGAGCTGCTCAAGGACGTGTCGCTGCGCGTCAACGAGACCGACACCACCGATTCCTTCCGCGTCTGCGGCCGCGGCGAGATGCACCTGTCCATCCTGATCGAGAACCTGCGCCGCGAGGGGTATGAGTTCCAAGTCGGCGCGCCCAAGGCGCTGTTCCGCGAGATCGACGGCGTGCAGTGCGAGCCGGTCGAGCGGATGATCGCCGATGTGCCGCAGGATGCGGTCGGCGCGGTCATGGAGAAGATCGGCTCGCGCAAGGGCGAGCTGGTCTCGATGGATCCCAAGGGCGCCGATCGGATGCGGTTGGAGTTCCTCGTCCCGGCGCGCGGCCTGTTCGGCTATCGCACGGAGTTCTTGACCGACACCAAGGGCGAGGGCGTGCTCTCGTCGGTGTTCCACAGCTACCAGCCGTATAAGGGCGAGATCTCCAAGCGCAAGACCGGCTCGCTGATCGCCTTCGAGGCCGGTGAGGCGGTCGGCTATGGCCTGTTCAACGCGCAGGAGCGCGGTCCGCTGTTCATCGGGCCGGGCACGCAGGTGTATGAGGGCATGGTCGTGGGCGAGAACCCGCGCGGCGACGATATGGCGGTCAATGTCTGCCGCAAAAAGCAGCTGACCAATATGCGTGCTGCGGGCTCGGATGACGCGCTGCGCCTGATCCCGCCGCGCCAGATGTCGATCGAGGCGGCGCTCGAGTTCTTGGGCGACGACGAGCTGCTCGAGATCACGCCCGAGAGCGTGCGCATCCGCAAGATGATCCTGTCCAACACCGAGCGGCTGAAAAAGGTCAAGGGCGGCAAAAAGTGAGCGCCCGCGACCGATCCCTTCGTTCTTCGCAAAATTTTTATATAAAAGGAGTCCTTTCTCATGGCGAACAAGCAAATCTTGCACTCTGATCTGGCACCGGCTGCGGTCGGCCCGTATTCGCAGGCGGTCAGCACCAACAAGCTGCTCTACACCTCCGGCCAGATCCCGATCGATCCCAAGGTGGGCAAGATCGTGGCCGAGACCATCGAGGCGCAGACCGAGCAGGTGATGAAGAACCTGCAAGCCGTGCTCGCAGAGGGCGGCGTGGGCTTCGATCGCGTGATCAAGACCACCTGCTTCCTGGCGGATATGAACGATTTCGCAGCGTTCAACGGCGTATACGGCAAGTACTTCCCGGAGGCGGCACCGGCGCGCTCGTGCGTGCAGGTCGCTGCGCTGCCGATGGGCGCCAAGGTCGAAGTCGAGGTCATCGCGGTGCAGGATTGATCGCGCACGACGACGAGACGACGATCCAGATAGACCGAGTGCCGGGGCGAGACAGCGACCGGCGCTCGGTCTTTTTCTGCGCGCGGACGGGACAGCGCCGCCGCGCGTTCGATAGACCGCTGAGACCGATGAGATGGACCACTGCAAGGAGGAGATCGCAATGACCGAACACGAGGCCGAAAAACTGCCCGCACGGGCACACCTGCTCAACGCCACCGCGGAGATCACGGGCTATCCCGTGCGGCCGGGGCTGTTTTTGGTGAACGGCGCGACGGCCGTGCCGGGCGGGGTCAGCTTCACGATCCATTCGATCGGCGCGACGAGCTGCGAGCTGTGCCTGTTCCGCCGCACCGAGCAGCAGCCCTATGCCGTGCTGCCCTTTCCCGAGCAATGCCGCATCGGGAACACGTGGTCGATGCTGGTCTTTGGGCTGGACATCACCGAATTTGAATATGCTTACCGCATGGATGGCCCCTATGACCCGGCGCACGGGCTGCTGTTCGACAAGACCAAGTTCCTGCTCGACCCCTATGCCCGCGCCGTGACCGGGCAGAGCCGCTGGGGCGAGCGCCCGGCAGCCGACACGGCCTACCACGCCCGCGTGGTCGAGGATGCGTTCGACTGGGGCGATGTCGTCGCGCCGCATATCCCGTTTCAGGATATGGTGATCTACGAGCTGCACGTGCGCGGCTTCACCCAGCACGCCTCGTCGGGCGTGGCGCATCCCGGCACCTTCGCCGGGCTGATGGAAAAGCTGCCGTATCTGAAAAAGCTGGGCGTCAATGCGGTCGAGCTCATGCCGGTGTTCGAGTTCGACGAGCTGGAGGATGAGCGCACGTGGCAGGGACAGCGCCTCATCAACTATTGGGGCTACAACACGGTGTGCTATTATGCGCCCAACACGGGCTATACGGCGGCGGTCGAGTTCAACCGCGAGGGCAACGAGCTCAAAACGCTCGTCCGCACCTTCAACGAGAACGGCATCGAGGTCATCCTCGACGTGGTGTTCAACCACACGGCCGAGGGCAACGAAAAGGGGCCGTTCTTCTGCTTCAAGGGCATGGACAACAATGTGTATTATATGCTGACGCCCGACGGCAAGTATTACAATTTTTCGGGCGTGGGCAACACGCTCAACTGCAACCACCCGATGGTGCGCCAGTTCATCCTCGACTGCTTGCGCCACTGGGCGACCGCGTACCGCGTGAACGGGTTCCGCTTCGATCTGGCCAGTATCCTTGGCCGCGATGCGGACGGTGGGCCGCTGTCCGAGCCGCCGCTGCTCGAGAGCTTGGCCTTCGACCCGATCCTCGGCCGGGTCAAGCTGATCGCAGAGGCGTGGGACGCCGGTGGACTGTATCAGGTCGGCTCGTTCCCGGCGTGGAACCGCTGGGCAGAGTGGAACGGCAAATATCGGGACGACCTGCGCCGCTTCCTCAAGGGGGACGACCGGCTGGCGCAGACCGCAGTCGCCCGCATCTGCGGCTCGCCCGACCTGTATCCGCCGGAAAAGCGGCAGAACGCCTCGGTCAACTTCCTCACCTGCCACGATGGCTTCACGCTGTACGATCTGTATGCCTACAACGAAAAGCACAACGAGCGCAACGGCTGGAACAACACGGATGGCGCGGACGACAACAACAGTTGGAACTGCGGCGCAGAGGGCGAGAGCGACGACCCGGCGATCAACGCGCTGCGCAGCCGCCTGCGCAAGAATGCGTTCGCGGTGCTGCTGTGCAGCCGGGGCGCGGCCATGTTCCCGGCGGGCGATGAGTTCGGCAACACCCAGTTCGGCAACAACAACCCTTATTGTCAGGACAACGAGATCTCGTGGTTGGATTGGACGCGGCTGGACACCTACGGCGACCAGTTCGACTTCGTTCGCCGCATGATCGCGCTGCGGCAGGCGCATCCGGTGCTGCGCGGCGCGACCGCTCCGGCGGTCTGCGGCTGGCCGGACGTGTCGCTGCACAACGGCGGCGCGTGGAACGGCTGGATGGACGGCGCGACCCGCCAGATCGGCGTGCTGTTCGCGGGGCGCACGGCGGACGACACCGCGGACGATCTGGTGCTGCTGGCGATCAACGCGCACTGGGAGGCGCACGAGCAGCACCTGCCCGAGTCGCCGGCCGGTCTGCGCTGGAAACTGACCATGCACACCTCGTGCGCCGATCCATTCGCGCCCGACGTGTATTTCGATGGGCACCACTTCGCGCTCGGGCCGCGCTCGGTCGCGGTCGTGGTGGCCGAGGCCGCCCCGCAAGCCTAAACCGCCCCGCACGACGAAAAAAAGACCGCGCAAGCGGCCTTTTTTTCGTGTTTCCGCTGCGCGGAGGCGCGAAAAGAGCCTGTCCGGCGGACAGGCTCTTTGCTTTCAGATGGACAGGC
>JAUNJI010000043.1 GCA_030533295.1 Eubacteriales bacterium | reverse complement strand
TGGAGCAATATGCTCGGCGGCACCGAGCTGATCCGCCGCAAGCTGGGCAAGGACGCACACGCCATGACCATCACGCTGCTGCTCAACGCCGAGGGCAAAAAGATGGGCAAGACCGCGGCGGGCGCGGTGTGGCTCGACCCCGAAAAGACCTCGCCCTACGACTTTTTCCAGTATTGGCGCAATGTGGATGATGCGGACGTGCTCAAGTGCATCCGGATGCTGACCTTCTTGCCGCTCGAGCAGATCGAGGAGATGGATCGGTGGGAGGGCGCACAGCTCAACAAGGCCAAGGAGATCTTGGCCTACGAGCTGACCGAGCTGGTGCACGGCAAGGAGCAGGCCGACAAGGCGCTCGCCGCCGCCAAGGACATCTTCGCCGGTGCAGGCGCGAGCGACGATATGCCGACCACCACGCTGACCGATGCCGACTTCACCGACGGCCAGCTCGGCGTGCTGACGCTGCTGGTCAAGTGCGGTCTGGCCAGTTCCAACGGCGAGGCGCGCAAGCTGGTGCAAGGCGGCGGCGTGTCGCTCAACGGCGAAAAGGTGACGGACGCCAAGCAGATGCTGGACACGTCCTTCTTCGACGCTGCGTGCATCATCAAGAAGGGCAAAAAGACCTTCCATAAGGCGGTGCGCGGATAAGACCGGACGAGCCGGCGCGGGGGCGCCCTTCGGGGCAAGACCCGCGTCGGCTGCTCGTTTTGCCGATGGCGGGACAGCGCAGAAGAACCACTTGACAAAGCACGACACAAGTGCTAACCTTATACGTGCAAGGGAGCTCCACGCAGGGGCTGAGAGGAGGTTGCGACCTCGACCTTACCTGATTTGGATAATGCCAACGTAGGGATGCGAGAGAATGCCATCATCGCGCACGTGCGCGAACGGTCGGTGCATACAAGGGACATTCCGCTTGGGATGTCCTTTTTTGTATTTTATCTACCGACAGGGGGAATGAACGGTGAAAAAAGTGCTGACGATCGCAGGCTCGGACTGCTCGGGCGGCGCGGGCGTGCAGGCCGACCTCAAGACCATGGCCGCGCACGGCGTGTTCGGTATGAGCGTGATCGTGTCGGTCGTGGCAGAGAACACCATGCGCGTGCTCGACATACAGGACATCAGTCCGGCGATGATCGAGGCGCAGATCGATGCGGTGTTCGAGGACATCGTGCCGGATGCGGTCAAGATCGGGATGCTGTCCTCACCGGCGTGTATGCGTGCGGTGGCGGGCAAGCTCGCGCAGTACCGGCCGCCGCATATCGTGGTCGATCCGGTGATGTTCGCCAAAAACGGCGATCCGCTGATGGATCCCGCCTCGATTGGCACGCTGGTGGACTGCGTGCTGCCCTATGCCGAGGTCGTGACGCCCAACATCCCCGAGGCGCAGTACATCGCGGGCATGACGATCGAAACGGTCGAGGACATGGAGCAGGCCGCGCGCCGCATCCACGCCAAGGGCTGTCGGAACGTGCTGGTCAAGGGCGGGCAGCACATCGCGGACGCGGTGGACGTGATGTTCGACGGCCAGACCTGCCGCCGATACACGATCCGGCAGCTCGACACCAAGAACACCCACGGCACGGGCTGCACACTGTCCTCGGCGATCGCGTCCGATCTGGCGCTCGGTCTGGATGTGCCGGAGGCGGTGGAACGCGCCAAAGCCTATGTGACCGGCGCGATCGCCCACGCGCCCGGGCTGGGGCATGGCTGCGGCCCGCTCGGTCATTTTTATCGCACCCATCCTGAAGGAGGAGATCCCGTATGAAAACACGTTCTGTTAGCAAATTGACCCTCGCGGGTCTGCTGGTCGCTGTCGCGGTCGTCGGCAGCCTGTTCTCGGTGCCGGTGCTCGGCGCGAAGTGCTCGCCGGTGCAGCACATGGTCAACGTGCTCGCTGCGGTGCTGCTGGGGCCGGGCTATGCGGTCGGCATGGCGTTCGCCGCCTCGCTGATCCGTAATCTGCTCGCGCTGGGCAGCCTGCTGGCGTTCCCCGGCTCGATGATCGGTGCGCTGCTGTGCGGTGTCGCGTATAAGCTGTGGCCGCGCCTGTCGGTGGCTTATGCGGGCGAGGTGCTCGGCACGGGCATCCTCGGCGGCATGGCGTCCTATCCGATCGCGGCAGTGCTGATGAACAACGCCAGCGCTGCGCTGTTCACCTTCGTGCCGTCCTTTCTGATCTCGACGGCGGTCGGCGCGGCGATCTCGGTGTTCGTGTTGGCGGCGTTGCAGCGCACGCACGTGTTCGAGACGCTGGAGAGCACGCTGCGGTGATCGAGTCGCGGCCGCAGAGGGCACCACTGCACCGCACACCGACCAGCACGACGACTACATTCCATGGGGGGTACCACCTTGAACCAAAACAGCTTGACCGACCGGCTGCTCACCGCCGCCCACACGATCTGGGAGGGCTATCTGCGCCATCCCTTCGTGCGCGGACTGGCGGACGGCAGCCTGCCGGTGGAAAAATTCCGTTTCTATCTTTTGCAGGACTATGTTTACCTGTTCGACTACGCGAAGGTGTTCGCGCAGGGCGTGGTGCGGGCGCGCGAGCCCGCGGTGATGCGCAGCTTCGCCACCTATGTGTCCAACATCCTGAACGGCGAGATGGACATCCACCGCAGCTATATGAAGCGGCTGGGCATCACGCCCGCGCAGGCCGAGCACGTCGCGCCGTCGCTGGACAACCTATCCTATACCGCATATATGCGGGCGATCGCTGCCGAGGAGGGACCGGCCGAGATCATGGCCGCCGTGCTCTCGTGTGCGCTCAGCTATGAGCACATCGCCAAATGGATCGTCGCGCACTATCCGCACGCCGCCGATCACGCATTTTACGGCGAATGGGTGCAGGGCTATGCCGCAGATGCGTATGCGGCCGCCAACGATCATCTGGTCGCGCTGCTGGAGCAGCTCGCCGCCGGGTATACGCAGTCGCAGCTCGCCCATCTGACCGAGATCTTCGTCAATTGCTCCCGCTATGAGGCGCGGTTTTGGGACATGGCGTGGAACGGGACGGTGTGACCATGCTCTCGTTCCAAGATGTTTCGTTCCGGTATGACGGCGACACGTCCTATGTGCTCGATGCGTTATCGTTCCATGTCGCGCCGGGCGAGTTCGTGTCGGTGATCGGCCCGTCGGGCTGCGGCAAGTCCACGATCTTCCGGCTGGTCAACCAGCTCCTGCCGCGGGAAAGCGGCACGATCTGCGTCGGCGGCCTGCCGATCGACGGGCGGCGCGGCTACTGCGGCTATATGCCCCAGCGCGATCTGCTGTTCCCGTGGCGCACGGTGGCGGACAATCTGCGCCTGCCGATGGAGATACAGGGCGGATACAGTCGCGCCGAGATGCAAGCGCGGGTGGAGGAGACGCTGCGCCACGTCGGGCTGGCGGGCTGGGGCGACAAACGGCCGGACGCGCTCTCCGGCGGGATGCGGCAGCGCGCCGCCTTCGCGCGGACGCTGCTGACCGGCTCGGAGCTGCTGCTGCTCGACGAGCCGTTCTCCGCGCTCGACTTTTTGACGCGCATCACCATGCAGGAGTGGCTGCTGGGGCAGTGGGAGCGCGACCATAAGACCGTGCTGTTCATCACGCACGACGTGGAGGAGGCGATCTTCCTGTCCAGCCGGGTGCTGGTGGTCGAGCGCACGCCGATCCGGCAGCTGCGCTCGTTCGATGTGCCCGCGCCCTATCCGCGCACCCGCGCCTGTCTGACGCGGCCGGATATGCTCGCGCTGCGCGAGTCGCTGATCGCCCTGCTGCGGCAGGAGGTGACGGGATGAGGAAAAACGCCAATCTGCCCGCCTTGCTGTTGCTGTTCGGCCTGCTGCTGTTCTGGCAGGCCGCCGCGATGGGCATGGATGCGGCATACATCCTGCCGTCGCCCACGCAGATCCTCGTGCGGATGTGGGAGCTGCGCGTCCCGCTGCTGACCGCCCATCTGCCCGCGACGCTGCTGTGCACCGGCATCGGCCTGGCGATCTCGGTCGTGCTCGGTCTGCTGCTGGCGGTGCTGATGGATGCCAGCCCGGTGGCCGAAAAAATGCTCTATCCGCTGATCGTCGCCTCGCAGACGATCCCGACGACCGCGCTCGCGCCGCTGTTCGTGCTGTGGTTCGGGTATACGATCTGGAGCAAGGTGCTCGTCACCGTGCTCATCACCTTCTTCCCGATCGCGATCACCGTGTTCGACGGGTTCCGCTCGGTGCAGACCGATATGATCGATATGCTCAAGACCTTCGGCGCGGGACGACGAGCAATCTTCTGCAAGCTCAAGCTACCGGCGGCCTTGCCATACTTCTTCTCTGCGATCAAGATGGCGATCCCGCTGTCGATCATCGGCGCGGCGATCGGCGAATGGCTGGGCGCACAGTCCGGTCTGGGTTATTTCAGCCGCCGCATGATGACCCAGCTCGATGGCGCCGGCGTGTTCGCCCCGATCGTGCTGCTCAGTGCGGTCGCGATGCTGGCGGTGGCGGTCGTCTCGTGGATCGAGAAAAAGGTCCTCACATGGCGCGGCAGTCTGTGAAGCCGCCGCGCTGTCCACGATAGAAAGGAATGGGAACGACATGAAAAAGAAGATCTTGGCGGTGCTCGCGCTGTGCGCGGTATCGCTCACGGGCTGCACGGGCGGGCAGGATGCGTCCGCCGCGCCGCAGGACGGCCTGCGCGAGCTGACCGTCGTACTCGATTGGTACCCGAACGCGCTCCACGCCTTTTTGTATCAGGCCGAGCAGGCCGGGTATTTCGCCGAGGAGGGGCTGCAAGTCGATATCCAGTCTCCCGCGGGCGTCAACGACGCGATGAGCATGGTCGCGGCGGGCAAGGCCGACATCGGCCTGTATTACCAGCAGGACGTGATCCAAGCCCGCGCCGAGCAAAACGTGCCGATCAAGTCGATCGGTGCGGTCGTGCAAGCGCCGCTCAATATCGTGCTATCGCTCGAGGACAAGGGCATCACCGCGCCCGCAGACATGGTGGGCAAGACGATCGGCTACGCGGGCACCGAGCTGTCCGAGGCGCTCATCCGCAGCATGATGCGGTCGGCCGGTGCCGATCCCGATTCGGTCACGATGGTGGACGTGGGCTTCGAGCTGATGGCCTCGATGACCACGGGCAACGTGGATGCGACGATCGGCTGTCTGGTCAACCACGAAGTGCCGCAGATGGAAAAAGAGGGGTTCGCGGTCAACTATTTCTTCCCGGACGAGCACGGCGTGCCGCGGTACTATGAGGGCGTGTTCCTTGCGAACGACCAGATGATCGAGGATGAGCCGGACGTGCTCGCGGCCTTCCTGCGTGCGTGCGACAGGGGCTTCGACGACTTCCAGCGCGACACGGAGGCCGTGCTCCAAGTGCTGCTGGCCGATCAGGACGAGGCCAACTTCGCCCTCGATCCCGATGTCGAGCGCCAGTCCTGCGCGACGCTGCTGCCGCTGATGGAAACGGCCGATGCGCCCTTCCTCAGCCAGCGTGCGGCGTGCTGGCAGGAGAACATCGACTGGATGTACGACGAGGGACTGATCACGCAAAAGCCGCCGGTCGCCGACGTGATGGCGACGATCGCGTTTTGAGGAGCGCCGCCCTGCCGTCATGGACGCCGGGGCGGTCTGCGATCGGCCTGTCATACACTATTGACAGATCGCACGAAAGTGATATACTGATAGTGTAGCTATTTTTTGCATATTTTTGACAGGAGGTATCATGATCGATGGATAAGAACGTAGTCGCTCTGCTGAACGATCAGATCAACAAGGAATTCTACTCGGCCTATCTGTATTTTGATATGGCCAACTTCTATGCGTCCAAGGGCTTGGACGGCTTCGCCAACTGGTATGAGATCCAGGCGCGGGAGGAGCAGGATCACGCGATCTTGTTCTACCACTACCTGCACAACAACAACGAGGATGTCACGCTGGAGGCGATCGCCAAGCCGGACAAGACCTTCGAGACGCTGTCCGATCCGCTCCAGGCGGCGTTCGAGCATGAGCAGTACGTGACCTCGCTGATCAACGCGATCTACGCGGCCGCGCAGGATGTCAACGATTTCCGCACCGTGCAGTTCCTCGATTGGTTCGTCAAGGAGCAGGGCGAGGAGGAAAAGAACGCAGGCGATATGGTCACGAAGATGGAGCTGTTCGGCAGCGATCCCAAGAGCCTGTATATGCTCAACAGCGAGCTGGCAGCCCGTACCTATTCCGCACCGTCGCTGACGCTTTGATCGTCCGCTGCGCTGCGCGCAGCCGCTGACCGACGCATCTCCGCCGCACATGACAGTCGATCTGCTGTCGTGTGCGGCGTTTTTTCGCCGTATGCAGCATGGAACGCGCCCGATGGGCAGATCTTACGCGATCGTTACAGAGATCTGATCGCAGTGCGGTGGCGATCGCGCACCATATCGGTATAATGAAAGAGAAGGATAAAGAAGGTGGATCGCGCATCCATAGCGTCTTTCCGTGTGATCCGCCGCAGCAGCGCAGGCAGCCCGCCCGCGTGACCGCGGAAGGACGGTCTGCGCACCGGTCATGGTCAGGAGTGAATGTTCATGCTTCCTTGTCAGTCCACCTGTGCGGCCTATCGCGCCGGCTGCCACAAGACCTGCGCCCATTGGGAACAGTACCAGATCGAGCAACGCGCCGATCGCGCGGCCAAAAAGCGCTATCTGCTCTATCATAGCCAGCGCTGTGCGCAGACCATCCACCAATTGCGCGGTATGCAGTGCCGGTATCCGGTGTGGTGAAGGACGGGCGCACGGGAGCGTGCGCGGACACGGGGACGGCGGGAACGGTGCAGCAGTGCGTTCGATCGGTTTTTTTCGCGTGCGTGTGTATGATCGCCCGGCGATCGGCACACACTAAGGCCGAAAACCACAAAGGAGGTCGAATCGCATGGCAAAGGAAACCTACAACAAGGCGATCCACTGCACGGTCGAGCAGTGCGCCAACCACTGCGGCGATGCGGCGTATTGCGCGCTGGACAGCATCACCGTCGGCACGCATGAGGCACATCCGACGGTCGATCAATGCACCGATTGCAAGTCGTTCCAGCGGAAGTGCTGCTGAGCGACGCGGGCACACGGCAGGGGGCGACAGGCAGAGCAGCCTGCGCCCCCTGCCATTTCTGTTTCGCGCCCTTGACAAGCCGATCGGCGGGCGCTATACTGATACTAGGATACCCTTTCCTGAAAGCGATCATGCTGACAGGCGAGCATCTGAAAATATGAACCACTTCTGCTATCAAAGATACGATCTGCGATGAAGAACCAAGGCCTCAGTCTATCCTGCGCCCTGCATCGTCGTCGATGCGGGGCTATTTTTTTTCAGAAGGGAAGCGAGCGTATGGAAAACCGGATCGCGGTCCTGTGCATCATCGTCGATGACCGCGTGGCGAGCAGCAACGTCAACCGCCTGCTCAATGCCTATGGCGAATTCATCATCGGCCGCATGGGGATCCCGCATCGCGATGCGTGCGCGATCATCACCGTCGTGCTGGACTGTCCGGTGGATACGATCAACGCGCTGTCCGGCAAGCTGGGCAGGCTGGAACACGTGCAGATCAAGAGCATGATGGCGACGTGAAGAGCAAGGAGAAGATCATATGAAGCGTTTACTATCCGGCCTGATGGCTGTCGCCCTGTCGTTCTCGCTGCTGTCCGGCTGTGGTCGGCCGACAGATGCGGCCGCCGATCCGGCGCCCGTGCAGCCGACCGTCGAAGCAGGCTATGAGGAGGGCGTGACCACCCGCGTCGCCGCGCTCAAGGGACCGACCGCGATGGGATTGGTCGAGCTGATGGCGCAGGAAGGGGAAGGGGACGAGGCACCGTACTCGTTCGCGCTGTACACCGCAGGCGATGAGATCGTGCCGCTGCTGGCCAAGGGCGAGGTGGACATCGCCCTGATCCCGACCAATCTGGCGGCGGTGCTCTATCAAAAGACCGAGGGCGGCGTGCAGGTGCTCGATGTGAATGCGGGCAACGTGCTGTATGCGGTCTCGCACGACGAGGGGCTGACCCACCTCGCGGGCTTGCAGGGCAGAACGGTATACATGACCGGCAAGGGCGCTTCGCCCGACTGGACGCTGCGATACCTGCTGGATAAGAGCGGCCTCGGTGCCGATGCGGTGACGATCGAGTTCAAGGCCGAGGCGACCGAGGTGCTGTCCGCGCTGGGACAGGATCCGACGGCGGTCGGCGTGCTGCCGCAGCCGTTCGCCACGGTGGCGATGATGCAGGATCCGGAGCTGTCGCTCAATTTCGCGCTCGACGAGGCGTGGAAGCAGTATAGCCCGGATGGCAGCGGCATCGCGACCGGCGTGACCGTGGTGCGCACCGACTATGCACAGGCACATCCGGCGGCGGTCGCGCAGTTCGTCAACGATCATCGGCAGTCGGTCGCAGCGGCGCAGGCCGATCCCGTCGGCGCGGCGGCGCTGATCGATGCACAGGGCATCGTCAAAGCACCGATCGCCCAGCACGTGATCGAGCAGTTCGATCCCATGGTGGCCGTTTCGGGACAGGAGATGCGCGATTGGGTGTCGGGCTATCTGTCCATGCTGTATGAGATCGAGCCCAATGCGGTCGGCGGTGCGCTGCCGGACGAGGGTTTCTATCATCTTGGATAAGCGATGGCTGCGCCGCACGATCGCGGCGGCGTTTTGGCTGGCGGTATGGCAGGGCGTTTCTCTCGCCCTGCCTCGTTTGCTGTTCGCCAGCCCGGTGGAGACCGCGCTGCGGCTGGTGTCCCTGCTGGGGGAGGGCGGCTTTTGGCTGTCCATCGCTCATTCGCTCGGCAAGATCGCGCTGGGCGCGTTGCTGGCCGCGGTTTTGGGCGCGCTGCTGGCCGTGGCGGTCTATCGCAGCGACCTGATGCGCCTGCTGATCGAACCGGCGGTGCAGATCATGAAAAGCGTGCCCGTGGCGTGCTTCGTCGTCGTGGCGCTGATCTGGGTGCGCTCGGCGTGGATCTCGGTGCTGACCTCGTTTTTCGTCGTGTTCCCGGTGGTGTACATCCAGCTGCGCACCGGTCTGTACAACGTCGATGAAAAGATGCGCGAGATGGCGCGGGCGTTCCGCCTGCGTCGGCGGCAGCGCTTGCAGGCGGTCTATCTGCCGTCGGTCATGCCGCAGCTGCTGGCCGCGTGCCGGATCGCGGTCGGCATGGCGCTCAAGGCGGGCGTGGCGGGCGAGATCATCGGTCTGCCGCGCCAGTCGATCGGCGAGCAGCTCTATCTGTCCAAGCTGTATCTGGATACGGCCGGTCTGTTCGCGTGGTCGATCGCCATCATCGTGCTCAGTCTGGCGCTGGAACGGCTGCTCGTCCGCTTGGTGGGCGGCTTGCAGCAGAAATGGGGGGATGGCGCATGATCGTGCTGGAACGGGTGTGCAAGTCCTTCGACGGCCATATGGTGCTGCGCGATATAGACTGGCAGATCGCGCCCGGCGAGCGGTGGCTGATCCGCGGCGCGTCCGGCATCGGCAAGACCACGCTGCTGCGCCTGCTGATGGGGCTGGAGCGGCCCGATCGCGGCACGCTGTCCGGCACGGACGGGCTGCGCTTCGCGCCGGTGTTCCAAGAGGATCGTCTGGTCGAGCATTGGAGCGCACAGGCCAATGTCGCGTTGGTCTGCCCGGATGCCGCGCAGGTGCAGGCGATCTTGCATCGGCTGCTGCCCGCGCAGGCGCTCGATCAGCCGGTGCGCACGCTATCCGGCGGGATGCGCCGCCGCGTGGCGCTCGCCCGTGCACTGGCCGCCGAGAGCGACGTGCTGGTGCTGGATGAGGCGTTCGCCGGGCTCGACAGAGGGACGGCGCTGCGCACCGCGCAGGTGCTGGAGGACTTTCGCGACGGACGGACGGTGATCGCGGTGTCGCACAGCCGGGAGGACGTGTCCATCGGCTACCGCACGCTGACGCTGTGACCGCTAACGCGCACGAAAAACGACCCGGCGCTGCGTCGCACGCATCGGCCGGGTCGCACATCAAAAAAGGCAGTCATGTCAGCATGACTGCCTTTTCGTTCATCTGTTTTGGGGCATCTGCCAAGCGCTATGGTCGCAGTGGAGCAGGTGCTCGGCCTTTTCCGAGCAGGGCGCATCCAGATACTCGCGATACAGCGCCTGCACGGCGGGATTTTCGTGCGAAAAACGCAGCTTGGACGAGCGATCCATCTGATAGAGCACGGTGCCGCGCGGCGCAGCCTTTTCGCGGTCGCTGCCATCGACCGGCTGCCCGCCGCCGCCCGCGCAGCCGCCCGGACAGGCCATGACCTCGACGAACTCGTACTTGACCTCACCGCGGTCGATCGCACGCATCAGACGGCGCGCGTTGTTCAGGCCGCTGGTCACGGCGCAGTGCACGGTCGTGCCCGCGAGGTCGAACTCGGCCTCGCGCCAGCCGCGGTCGGCCTTGTCGCTCGCCCGCACGGCGCGGAACGCATCCGCTGGCGGCAACGCGCCCGCCGCGAGGAAGTATGCCGAGCGCAGCGCAGCCTCCATCACGCCGCCGGTCGCGCCGAAGATCACGCCTGCGCCCGTCCCGTCGCCCAGCGGCTGGTCGAACGGCGAGCCGGTCAGCGTGGATACATCGATGTGCTCGGCGCGGATCATGCGCGACAGCTCGCGCGTCGTCAGCACCAGATCGACATCCTGCCCGTGCTCGGACTGCATCCCGGGCAGCTCGCACTCGGCCTTTTTGGCCACGCACGGCATGATCGAGATGCTGAACACCTTGGCCGGGTCGAGCCCCAGCCGTTCGGCCAGCCACGTCTTGCTGACCGCGCCGAACATCTGCTGCGGCGATTTGGCGGTCGATAGGCGGCTGGTCATTTGGGGATACCGCGCCTTGAGGAAACGCACCCAGCCCGGACAGCAGGAGGTGAACATCGGCTGCTCGTTGAGATCGCCTGCCCGCAGCCGTTGCAGCAGCTCAGTGCCCTCCTCCATGATGGTCAGGTCGGCGGAGAACGAGGTGTCGAACACATAGTCCGCGCCGAGCTGCCGTACCGCAGCGACGAGCCGCCCGATGGTCGCCTCGGTGTTGGACAGACCGAGCGCTTCGCCCCACGCGGTGCGCACCGCAGGCGCGATCTGTACGATGATGACGCGCTCGGGATCGGCCAGCGCCGCATAGGCGCGGGCGGTATCGTCGCGTTCGCGCAGCGCGCCGGTCGGACAGTGGGTGATGCACTGGCCGCACAGCGTGCAGTCCGAGCCCTTGATGAAGCGGTGGCCGGACACATCGATGGTCGTGCGCGAGCCCGAGCCGCTCACGTCCCAGATCTTCATCGCCTGCACCTTGTCGCACACCTGCACGCAGCGCATACATTTGATGCACTTGTTGGTGTCGCGGTACAGCGGGAAGGTGGTCGTCCAAAAGCGCTTTTTGCCCTGCGCCAGATCGAGGGAATAGGGGATCTGCAACACGCCCAGATCGTTGGCGACCTTTTGCAGCTGGCAGGTGCCCGAGCGCACGCAGGTGGCGCACTGGCTGTCATGCTGGGACAGGATCAGCTCGACGTTGGTGCGGCGCGCCTCGCGCACGCGCGGGGTGTTGGTATGGATCGCCATCCCCTCGCGCACCACGTTGTTGCAGGAGGGGACGAGCTTGGCCTCGCCTTCGACCTCGACGCAGCAGACGCGGCAGGCGGAGATCTCGTTGAGCTCACGCAGGTAGCACAGGCTGGGGATCGCTACGCCGACCGAGGCGGCGGCGTCTAAGATGGTCGTGCCCTCCGGCACAGCGACGGCCGCGCCGTTGATAGTGATGTTCACCATTTGTTAGAACGCCCTCCTTTGAAGATACCGTAGCCGAAGTGGTCGCAGCGCAGGCAGCGCGAGGTCTCCTGCTCAGCCTCCTCCGGGGTCATGCCGCATTTGACGAGCGAGAAATCGCCCACACATTCGGCGGCGGGGCGGTTGCGCAGCTCGACGCGGCCGCAGGCCGGCGAATTGGTCAGATGCGGGGCGGGGATGTCCACGTCGCTCTCGATCACATGGCGGAAGCCGAGGTGCGCGTCGATGTTGGCTGCTGCGACCTTGCCCGCGGCGACCGCGCGGATCACGGTGGCCGGACCGGTGACAGCGTCGCCGCCCGCGAACACGTGCGGCGTGTTGGGGACGAAGGCATCCGAGGCCGCCTGGATCTTGCCGCGCACGACCGGCGTGACCTGATCGAACGGCCGTGCATCGATCGATTGTCCGATCGCGACGACCACGACATCGCAGGGCAGGCACTGCAGCGGCGCGTCAGCGTCGTTCGGGCGGGGGCGGCCGTCGCTCCCATATGCGCCGATGATCTGCGGGCGCGTCCACAGCGCGGTCACGCGGCCTTGCTCGTCTGCCTCGATGTGGTCGGGCGCTTGCAGCGGCACGATCGTGCAGCCCTCGCTCTGGGCGTCCTCGATCTCCTCGGCCAGCGCGGTCATATCGGCCACGCGGCGGCGGTAGACGCAGGTGACAGACGACGCGCCCAAGCGGATCGCCGTGCGGGTGGCGTCCATCGCGACGTTGCCGCCGCCGACCACGCACACGCGCTTGCCCGTGAAGTCGGGCACGTGGCCTTCGCCGATGTCGCGCAGCAGCTGGACGGCCGAGTACACGCCCTGGCTGTCCTCGCCCTCGATGCCGAGCTTTTTGTCGTTGTGGGCGCCGATCGAGATGTACACCGCGTCGTACTGCTCCTCGATCGCGGAGAAGGGGATGTCGCGGCCGATCGCGGTGTCGGTGTGCACCTCGATGCCGGTGGACAGGATGAAATCGATGTCCGCATCCAGCCGGTCGGGCGGCAGGCGGTAATCCGGGATGCCGTAGCGCAGCATACCGCCCAGCTTGGGACGCTGGTCATATACGACCACCTGATGTCCCATCAGCGACAGGAAATAGGCGGCAGACAGGCCGCAGGGGCCGCCGCCGACGATGCCGATGCGCATCCCGGTCGGCGCTGCGCTGGGCGGCGGCGTCATATCGGTCGCATGATCGCACGCGAAGCGCTTGATCCCGCAGATGTTGATCGCATCATCGACCATCCGGCGGCGGCAGCGGGCTTCGCAGGGATGCTCGCACACATAGCCGCATACCGTGGGAAAGGGATTGTCCTTGCGGATCAGGCGCACGGCATCATTATATCGGCCTGCGCGCACCAGCGCGATATAGCCCGGTATATCCACGCCGGCGGGGCACAGCGCCACGCAGGGGACGGGCTGATCGAGCCCGAACAGGCAGCGGCCGTGCTCGACATGGGAAACATAGTCCTCCCGGAAGCCCTGCACGCCCTGCAAGACCATGCGGGCGGCCTCATATCCGATCGCGCAATCCGCGGTATCTTGGATGACGCGGGCGGTCTTTTCGATCAGGTCGATCGTTTGGGTCGACGCGGTGGAATCCAACACCTGCTCGAGCAGGGTGGTGAGCTGTCCCAATCCGATGCGGCAGGGAACACATTTGCCACAGGTCTGCGCATGACACAGGCGCAGGAAGGACAGCGCCATATCGACCGGGCAGAGCCCCGGCGGACTGGCACTGATGCGGCGTTCCACATCGCGGTACAGGCCCTCTACGACCGTTTGCGCCCGGTCAGGCGTTTTGATGGATAAGCGACTCACGTCAGTCCCTCCTTTTATCCGTTCTCATCAGTCTAATCATAGCGGTTTTGCGCAGAAAAGTCAATCACGATCGATCCAAATATGCGTTCTTTATGCGTTTTTTACAAAGGCGCACCGAGCGGGGCGGGGCGCTGCGTTTCGGCGACCGCCGCGCCGCTGTCCGGGCTTAACTTTTGCCCGCCGGTATGCTATAATGGTCGGATAAAGCATCAAATAGATGGAGCGTAAGTGATGAGATTTGCCTTTTATACCTTGGGCTGCAAGGTCAACCTGTTCGAGACGCAGGCGCTCGAGCAGCTCGCCGCCGCCCGCGGACATGAGATCGTCGCGCGGGATGCAGACGCGGTGATCGTCAATACCTGTACCGTGACCTCGGTCTCCGACCATAAAAACATCCGCGCCTTCCACCGGCTGCGGCGGGACAATCCCCATGCCGTCATCGCGGCCTGCGGCTGCTTCGCGCAGACCGACCCCGAGCGGATCCGTGCGACCGGCGAGATCGATCTGGTATGCGGCACGACCGACCGCGCCAAAACGCTCGATCTGTGCGAGCAGGCGGTCGGCGGGGCGGTGGACGCGCCCGCGCCCGCGCCGGACGCGGGCTTCGAGCAGCTCCCGGCGGGCGTGCCGCAGGGGCGCACCCGCGCCCTGCTCAAGATCGAGGATGGGTGCGACAATTTCTGTACCTATTGCATCATCCCGTATGCGCGGGGGCGCGTGCGGTCGCTGCCGCCTGCGCAGGTCGAGCAGGAGGCCGCGCGGCTGGTGGCATCGGGCGTGCATGAGATCGTGCTGACCGGCATCGAGATCGCCGCCTATGGCCGCGACCTGCATCCGCAGGTGACGCTGGTCGATCTGCTCGTCCGTCTGCTGGAGGCGCAGCCGAACGTGCGTTTTCGACTGGGCTCGCTCGACCCGCAGCTCGTAGACGAAGCGTTTTGTGCGCGGTTACAGGGCTTCGACGGTCTGGCGCAGCATTTCCATCTGTCCTTGCAGAGCGGATGCGACAGCGTGCTGCGCCGCATGGGGCGGCGGTACACGACCGCGCAGTTTTTGGCCTGTGTCGAGCGGCTGCGCGCGGCGTTCCCCGACTGCTCGATTACGACCGATCTGATCGTGGGCTTTCCGGGCGAGACCGAGCAGGAGTTCGCGCAGACGCTGGCGTTTTTGCGCCGGTGCGCGTTCGCCGCGGTGCACGTGTTCCCGTATTCCGTGCGCGAGGGTACACGCGCCGCATCGATGCCGGCGCAGATCGAGCGCCCGCTCAAGGCTGCCCGCGCCGCACAGGCCAAGCGGGTGGCGGACGCGCTGCGCAGCACGTACCTCAGCCGCTTCGTCGGGCGGACGCTCGAGGTCTTGCCTGAGCATCCGAGCGGTGGCTGCTGGGCGGCGCATGGCCGGTATGGCTTTCCGGTCTATATCGACGACCCCGCTGACCGCTGCCGCAAGAACCGACCGGTGCGCGTGCAGCTGACCGGCCTGCACCGCGACGGCCTGCGCGCACAGCTCGCGCCCGCGCAGGAGTAACCAATGATGGGCGTCCTCCATAAGATGAAGTGAAATCTTTGATAGGAGGAAAGAGCTCATGTGTTCTTCTAATTCTCTGTGGGGCGAAAATAACTGGTGGTGGATCATCGTCGTGATCATCCTCATCTGGATCTGCTGCTGCGATCAGGGCGGCCACGGCGATACGTCGGGCTGCTGCACCTGCGGCAATAATTGCTGCTGCTGACCACCGGCAGAAGGCAGGTGGCGGGACGATGGTTCCCGCCACCTGTTTGGCTGTCTGATGGATCACGAAAAAAATTTTGCGGAAATTTGAAATTTCCTCTTGCCAAATCGAAAAAAGTGCGCTATAATAAACAAGCACTGTTCGGGAAGACACCGAGCAAAACATAGAGAAGTTTCTTTGGAGGAAATGCGATATGCTAGCAGGTGAATTTCGTAACGGTACGACTTTCGAGATGGATGGCCAAGTCCTCCAGGTCGTGGAGTTCCAGCACGTAAAGCCGGGCAAGGGTGCCGCTTTCGTCCGCGTCAAGATGAAGAACGTCATCACCGGCGCAGTCACCGAGCGTTCCTTCAACCCGACCGATAAATATGAAGCCGCTTATGTAGAGCGCCGCGATATGCAGTATCTCTACAACGAGGGCGACCTCTACTACTTCATGGACAACGAGACCTACGAGCAGATCCCAATCGGCAAGGACACCTTGGGCGACGATTTCCGCTTCGTGAAGGAGAACGAGAACTGCAAGGTCTGCTCCTACAAGGGCAGCGTCTACGCAGTCGAAGCACCGCTCTTCGTCGAGTTGGAGATCACCGAGACCGACCCCGGTTTCAAGGGCAACACGGCGACCAACACGCTCAAGCCCGCCAAGGTCGAGACTGGCGCGACGGTGCAGGTGCCGCTGTTCATCGAGCAGGGCGAGCGCATCAAGATCGATACCCGCACCGGCGAGTATCTGGAGCGCTGCAAAAACTAATGCTTTCAGCCGGACGGCTCGCCGCCGTCCGTACCATGGACATTTAGCTCAGCTGGAAGAGCATCCGCTTGACGTGCGGAAGGTCGGCGGTTCGAACCCGTCAATGTCCACCATCAAGACCCGTCCTGAAAAGGACGGGTCTTTTGCATCATCCCGTTACGGATCGTTTTCCGGCGTATCCCCTCGAAAACGCTCGGCTGCGCCTTTACCCTGCGGAATTGATGTGGTATAATGACCACAGAGTGGGCTTCATACCGGCGTTTTCGTATGCCAACTATGATGTGACGCATCAGACCAAGG
>JAUNJI010000042.1 GCA_030533295.1 Eubacteriales bacterium | reverse complement strand
CGGTGACAATACTTGGCTGGAGACGGCCCGGGAAGATAACTCGACGCGCACATCCGCAGCAAAGCGCTGGTCATTTTGATCGGCGCTTTTGCTTTGCTTTGTGCGTTAAGGTTTCTTAACGTGCAATATCTCCCCATTTGTGGTATAATATATAAGAACGATATATCCACTACGAATAGGGGGGCGGGAATGAATAAGATCCTGAAAGAAAAACTCAACGAAGCGCTGACCTCGGTCATCCCCATCACGCTGATCGTGCTGGTGCTCAGCATCACGATCGCGCCGATGCCGGTCGATACGCTGGCGATGTTCCTTGCCGGAGCGATCCTTCTGATCGTCGGCATGGCCTTCTTCCAGCTCGGTACGGACATCGCGATGACACCGATGGGCGAGGGCATCGGCGCGCAACTGCCGCGTACCAAAAGCCTGCCAGCCGTGATCGTCATCACGCTGGTGATCGGTATGCTGATCACGATCGCCGAGCCGGATCTGCAAGTGCTGGCCGGACAGGTGCCGTCTATCCCGAATATGCTGCTGATCTGGTCGGTGGCCATCGGTGTGGCGCTGTTCTTCCTGTTGGCCGTGCTGCGTACCCTGTTCCAGATCCGTTTGTCGATCCTGCTGATCCTGTCCTATGGTCTGGTGTTCGCGCTTTCGACCTTGGTCCCGAAAGATTTCGTGTCGCTCGCGTTCGATTCCGGCGGCGTGACCACCGGGCCGATCATCGTGCCGTTCATCATGGCCTTCGGTGTCGGTCTGGCCTCGATCCGTGGCGACCGCGGCGCACAGGACGATAGCTTCGGTCTGGTCGCGATGTGCAGCATCGGCCCGATCATGGCCGTGCTGCTGCTCAGTATCTTCTACGATGGCAGCGATACCAGTTATAGCTCGGTCAGCCTGCCGACGATCGAGGATACCCGCGCGGTCGCGCAGCAGTTCGTGCAGAGCGTGCCGACCTATGTACATGATGTGCTCTTGGCGTTGGTGCCGATCATTTTGTTCTGCGCCGTGTTCCAGCTCATCTTCCGCCGGTTCCAGCGGCAGCAGATGAAAAAGATCGGCGTGGGCTTCGTCTACACCTTCATCGGCCTGACGCTGTTTTTGACGGGCGTCAACGTCGGCTTCATGCCGGCAGGCCACTATCTGGGTCAGCAGCTCGCGCAGTGCGGGCATAGCTGGCTGCTCGTGCCGATCGGCGCGTTGATCGGTTATTTTCTGGTCACGGCAGAGCCGGCCGTGCACGTGCTCAACCATCAGGTCGAAAATATCACCAACGGCGGCATCTCGCATCGCACGATGATGATGGCGCTGTCGATCGGCGTGGCCTGCTCGGTCGGGCTGTCCATGCTGCGCGTGCTGACCGGCATCTCGATCTATTGGCTGCTGCTGCCCGGCTATGCGGCGGCGCTGGTGCTGACCTTCTTCGTGCCGAAGATGTTCACCGGTATCGCGTTCGACTCCGGCAGCGTGGCCTCGGGCCCGATGGCAGCGACCTTCCTGCTGCCGTTCGCGCAGGGCGCGTGCGAGGCGCTGGGCGGCAACGTGATGGCCGATGCGTTCGGCGTCGTCGCGATGGTCGCGATGACCCCGGTGCTGTCGATCTTGATCTTGGGTCTGATCTATCACCATAAAAATGATCCTGCGGCCGAGGATGATATGGCAGCAGTGTCGTCTTCCGCTGAGGATGACGAGATCATCGTTCTGGAGGAGGATACAGAAAATGAATGAGCAACAGCCTCAGATGGCTGCACACAGCGCATTGGAGCTGGCTGCTGCGGTCGTCGATGTGAGCAAGGGCGAAAAGGTCTTACACATCTTTCGCGAGGATGGGATGCTGGTCGAAATGGTCTGCATGGGGCACGGTACCGCGCGTACCGAGATGCTCGATCTGCTGGGCATCGGCGAAACGGCTAAGGTGATCGTGTTCGGTCTGGCGCGTCGGGAGCGGGTGCAGACCCTGCTCTCCCGTCTGGGACGCGAGCTGGAGATGCGCTACCCCGGCCGCGGCATCGCGTTCTCGGTGCCGATCACGGGGATCGGTGCGCGTTGGCATAACCTGATGACCGAGACAGACCGACAAGAGGAGGAGCACAGTGTGAGCAAGATGGAACGGACGAGCGGCCTGGACGTGGTCGTGGTCGTCATGGAGCGTGGGTTCACCAATGTCGCGATGGACGCGGCGCGTCGTGCAGGCGCTTGCGGTGGCACGGTGATCGCGGCGCGTGGCGTGGCGGAGGACGAGGTCAAGCGCTTCTTCGGCATCGAGATCCATGCCGAGCGCGAGATCGTGTTCATGGTGGTCAAAAATGAAGAACGGCAGGCTGTCATGACCGCGCTGACCAAGGCCGTCGGCATGAAGACCCGCAGCCGCGGGGTCGTGCTGTCGCTGCCGGTGTCCGATGCGATCGGTCTGGTGGACTGACGAAACAGAGAAAAGGGGACGGCCCGCGCCGTCCCTTTTTTGCCGCTCGCGGCACCACTATATCTTGTGGTCGGTCGGATGCCCCGCCGCGCGCCTCCCGCGTGCGGGTGCGCCCGCGCTGTCCCCACAGGATACACAGCTTTTTCCACAGGACGCAGGCTGTCCACAGGCAGTTTTCCCCACCTTCCACAAAAAGAAAACAGCCGGCGAAAAATTTCCAACAAGAAAAGCAGCCCTTTTCGCACAGATGTACCAAAAAGCCGGCAGCCCCTTGACAAGCGGCCGACTTCGGGGTACAATATGAAATACAGACACAAGATATGGTGCGAACGACGGACGTACACTACGAAATTTAGTGATCGCTCCCTTCGAGCGATCCAGCGGAGAGAGGATTAGAACGGGCATGATCGAGCAAATCGTCAAACGAGATGGACGGAAGGTCCCTTTTGAGATCGAAAAGATCGCAGCCGCGATCTTCGGCGCGGCACAGGCTTCGGGCGGCCAGGATCGCCAGATGGCGCGTGAGCTGGCCGAGCAGGTCAAGGAAGTGCTCGAGGCGACTGCAGGCGACCAGACCCCGACCGTCGAGCAGATACAAGATACAGTGGAGAAGGTGCTGATCGAGAGCGGCCACGCCCGCACCGCGAAAAAGTACATCCTCTACCGCAATGAGCGCACCCGCGTGCGCGAGATGAACACCCGCTTGATGAAGGTGTACGAGGATCTGACCTTCCAATCCTCGCTCGAGAACGATGTCAAGCGCGAGAACGCCAACATCGACGGCGACACCGCGATGGGCACCATGCTCAAGTATGGGTCGGAGGGCTCCAAGCAGTTCTACGAGATGTTCATCCTCGACCCCAAGCACGCCAAGGCGCATCGCGAGGGCGACATCCACATCCACGATCTGGACTTTTTGACGCTGACCACCACCTGCTGTCAGATCGACCTGCTCAAGCTGTTCAAGGACGGCTTTTCGACCGGGCACGGTTTCCTGCGCGAGCCGAACGACATCCGTTCGTACTCCGCGCTGGCGTGCATCGCGATCCAGTCCAACCAGAACGACCAGCACGGCGGTCAGTCCGTGCCCAACTTCGATTATTCGATGGCACCGGGCGTGCGCAAGACCTTCCGCAAGCGCTATCAGGACGATCTGGCCAAGGCGCTCGAGGTGTTCGCGGAGGATGAGGACAACGAGGTCGATGCCAAGGCGCTGACCGAGCGCGTCGAGCGGCAGACCGGTAAATGGGCGTGCCTCGCCGGCGATAACGGCTATGACGAGGCGATGGCCGAGGCACTGAGCGAGACGCTCGACCCGCAGGCCGTGCAGCGCTGCCTGCGCTTCGCCCGCAAGTATGCCGACAAGGAGACCCGGCAGGCCACCTATCAGGCGATGGAGGCGCTGGTGCACAACCTGAACACCATGCACTCGCGTGCGGGCGCGCAGATCCCGTTCTCCTCGCTCAACTACGGTACGGACACCTCGCCCGAGGGGCGGCTGGCGATGGAGCAGCTGCTGCTGGCGACCGAGGCCGGACTGGGCAACGGCGAAACGCCGATCTTCCCGATCCACATCTTCAAGGTCAAGGAGGGCGTCAACTACAACGAGGGCGACCCCAACTACGACCTGTTCAAGCTGGCCTGCCGCGTATCGGCCAAGCGGATGTTCCCGAACTTCTCCTTCCTCGATGCGCCGTTCAATAAGCAGTTCTACAAGCCCGGCCATCCCGAGACGGAATGTGCCTATATGGGCTGCCGCACGCGCGTGATCGCCAACCAGTACGACCCCTCGCGCGAGATCGTCACCGGCCGCGGCAACCTGTCGTTCACCTCGATCAACCTGCCGCGCATCGCGCTGCGCAGCCATGGCGACATCGATTGGTTCTTCGAGGATCTCGACCGCAAGATCGATCTGGTCGTCGGCCAGCTGCTCGACCGGTATCGGATCCAGGCGGCGAAAAAGGTGCGCAACTACCCCTTCCTGATGGGCGAGGGCGTGTGGATCGATTCGGACAAGCTCGGTCCGGACGACACCGTGGGCGAGGTGCTCAAGCACGGCACGCTGACCATGGGCTTCATCGGCTTGGCCGAGACGCTCAAGGCGCTGATCGGCAAGCACCATGGCGAGAGCGACGAGGCGCAGAACCTCGGCCTCGAGATCGTCAGCCATATGCGCCAGCGCATGGATCAGGAGGCCGAAAAGCACGGCTTGAACTTCTCGCTGATCGCCACCCCGGCGGAGGGGCTGTCCGGCCGCTTCGTCAAGATCGACCGCGAGCGCTTCGGCACGATCGAGGGCGTGACCGACCGCGATTATTACACCAACTCCTTCCACGTGCCGGTCTATTACCCGATCGGGGCATTTGAAAAGATCGCACGGGAAGCGCCCTATCACGAGATGACCAACGGCGGCCACATCAGCTACATCGAGCTCGATGGCGACCCCACGCAAAACCTCGAGGCGTTCGAGACGGTCGTCCGCGCGATGAAGGAGGCCGGCATCGGCTACGGTGCGATCAACCACCCGATCGACCGCGACCCGGTGTGCGGGTATACCGGCATCATCGGCGAGACCTGCCCGCGCTGCGGCCGCCACGAGGGCGAGGGCGTGCCGCTGTCCAAGCTGCAAAAGCTCGGACTGTATCGAGATCTCAACAGCACGACGATCGGCTACCACGGCGACCCCGCGGAGGAGGCCGACCGCCGACCCAATACGCTTACGATCGTCAAGGATCAAGAAAGGAAGTAACACCATGGAGAACAAGATCATGCAGGAACAGATCATCGGCGAGGGCGTGGGCTTTGAGCGCATCCGCCGCATCACGGGCTATCTGGTCGGCACGCTCGACCGTTTCAACAACGCCAAGCGCGCAGAGGAGCACGACCGCGTCAAGCACGATGTCGCGGCGTCCTGCTCGCTCGAGGAGCATACGGCGTGATCGAAGGCACGATCCGCATCGCGGGCACAGTCGGGGAGTCCATCGTGGACGGCCCCGGCTTCCGCTTTACGCTGTTCACGCAGGGCTGTCCGCACCACTGTCCGGGCTGCCACAACCCGCAGACGCACGACCCGGCGGGCGGGCATGAGGTCGCGCTCGACGCGCTGCTGGCCGATATGTGCAAAAACCCCTTGGTCAAGGGCGTGACGTTTTCCGGCGGCGAGCCGTTTTGCCAGCCCGAGCCGCTGTACCATCTGGCGGTGGCGCTCAAGCAGCGGGGCAAGCACGTGATGGCCTATTCGGGCTACACCTTCGAGCAGCTGCGTGCGCTGCCCGATCCCTATGTGGGCAAGCTGCTCGGCCAGCTCGATCTGCTGGTGGACGGCCCCTTCCTCGAGGCCGAGCGCAACATCGACCTGCGCTTTCGCGGCAGCGCCAACCAGCGCATTTTGGATGTGCCGGCCTCGCTGGCCGCCGATGCGCCGGTCTGGGCGGAGCAGTATCGCTGAAGCGGGACGAAAACGAACGAAAAACCGGCACAGCCGATGGCTGTGCCGGTTTTTTTGCGGTCTAAGCGTGCTGTGCGGCCGCCCACTGCGCCTTGTCGATCGCGCAGCGCACGTGGGGCACCTCCTTGCCCCGATAGGGCAGGACGAGCTGCTCGACGACGCGCATCCCGCACTTGGCCGCGACGCCCAGCGCGGGGATGTCGTCGAGGCGGATGACCGCCGCGACGCGCGTCGCGCCGTGCACGGTGAACGCATCGCGCAGGCTGGCGCGGGCGCACTCGGTGCCGTAGCCCTGCCGCCGGTGGTCGTGCCCGACGAGGTAGAACAGGCCGAGCGTCGCGGGGTCGTCGGGCTGTCCGCCCAGCGGCCCGGCCAGCGCGATCAGTGCGCCGGTCTGCGCGTCGAGCGCGGCCAGACAGCCGCAGCCGTCCTCGCGATAGCGGCGCAGCGTGTCCGCGATCCAGTCGCACACCTCGTCATAGCTCCAGCCGTGCCCCCAAGCCTGCATGGTCTGCTCGTCCTGCAACAGCGGCGCGACCAGCGCGAAATCATCTGCCCGCAACCGGCGAAAGCGCAGCCGCTCGGACGCCATCTCAAACTGCGAAATCGTTTCCATCGATCGTTCTCTCCCATGAAAACGGTGCGGCATCCAGCCGCACCGCGTGTCTTTCGTTTTTACTTGGTGCCGAAGATCCGGTCGCCCGCGTCGCCCAGACCGGGCACGATGTAGCCGTGGTCGTTGAGCTTTTCGTCGATCGCCGCGACGAAGATCTCGACATCGGGGTGCGCCTGCTGCACCACAGCGACGCCCTCGGGCGCTGCGATCAGGTTCATCAGCTTGATGTGGGTCACGCCGCGGCGCTTGAGCCCGTCGATCGCGGCCACGGCCGAGCCGCCGGTGGCCAGCATGGGGTCGAGCAGCAGCACGTCGCGCTCGTTGATGTCGCCCGGCAGCTTGCAGTAGTACTCGATGGGCTGCAGCGTGCTCGGATCGCGGTACAGACCGATGTGGCCGACCTTGGCGGCCGGGATCATCTCGAGCATACCTTCGACCATGCCGAGGCCGGCGCGCAGGATGGGCACCAGCGCGATCTTCTTGCCCGAGATCACCTGCACCCGCGCCTCCGAGAGCGGGGTCTCGATCGTGATCTCCTTGAGCGGCATATCGCGGGTGGCCTCGTAGCACATCAGCATCGCGATCTCACGCGCCGCCTCGCGGAACTCCTTGACGCCGGTGGTCTTGTCGCGCATCAGGCTGAGCTTGTGTTTGATCAGCGGGTGATCCATTTCGTGAACGGTTGCCATAATCGTTGTCTCCTTTTACTGGTTTTGGGCAGAGAGCCGTTTGAGACGCTCACGCTCGGCCTGTGGGCGGCGCAGATAGAACGCATCCAGCGCCTGCGGTGTGCTCCCTCGTCCGTCGCGCAGCAGCGGCAGGGCAGCGGCCGCCACCCCGAAGCCGGTGGGGTATCGTAGCTCGGGCGGCGCGAGACGCAGGCCGGGGCATCTCTCTTTAAGGGTATTATAACACAGATCAGCGCCATCTCCAACCAGAAAATAGGGCGTGTCGCCGATTTCTTCGCCGAGCGCGGCCAGCGGGAGGGCGCGGTCGGCGCACAGGCGGCGCGGGGCGTCGTCCTCGATGGCGAACAGGGCGTTGTATACCTGTCCGGCGCGGGCGTCCATCACGCAGCACAGCCGCCCGCCGAGCGCCCGTGCGCCCCACGCCATCGACGCGAGCGTGGACACGCCGATGCAGGGCTTTTCAGCGCCGAGCGCCAGCCCCTTGACCGTCGCCACGCCGATCCGCACGCCGGTGAACGAGCCGGGGCCGTGCGCGACGGCGAGGGCATCGACGGCCGCCAGCGGCACATCGCAGTTTTCCAGCAGCGCCTGCGCCATGGGCAGCAGCGTGCGCGTGGGGGTCGCGCCGCTGTTCTGGAAGGAGTGCGCGATCAGCGGGGCGGCCCGGGTGCGCGCGACGGACGCGCACACCGAGGCGGACTCGAACGCGAGGATCTTCATGCGGACACCTCCCCGGTCGTGATCTGGCGGTCGTGCGCGGTCGCGCCATAGGCGATGTGCACGGTGCGGTAGCAGGCGGGCAGCAGGTCGGCGGCGTGCTCGCTCCACTCGATCAGCACGATGCAGCGCCCGTCCAGATATTCCTCGAAGCCGATCTCGAGCAGCGCGTCGCTGTCCAGCAGGCGATACAGGTCGCAATGCACGACGCGCCCGGCGGGCGTGTCGTATTCGTTGGCGATGGCGAAGGTCGGGCTGGTCACGCGGCCCTCATAGCCCAAGCCGCGCAGCACGCCGCGCGTGAACGCGGTCTTGCCCGCGCCCAGATCGCCGGAGAAGGCGACCACGTCGCCCGGACGGAGCGCCCGCGCGTAATCCGCGCCGAGGGCTTCGGTCTCCTCGGGAGAATGGGTGATATATTCCATCAAAACACCTTTTCTATGTACAGTCTCTGCTTATCATACCACGACAGAGCATAAATGGCAAGGCGCAGCCCCGCCGCACGCGCGCAAAAGGGACGACCCGATCGGGTCGCCCCTTGTTCGTCCAACAAAAAACCTTGCGTCGCAGCGTTTGGGAGCGTAGCGACGTAAAATAGAAGATCGCTGTGCGATCTTCATAAAAACCGGGAGCATGTATCACGGTTTTTATTCCTCGACCCAGCCGCCTTGGGCGGCGTCCGGGGGTATCAAAAACCAGTTTCCTTGGGAACTGGTTTTTGTAGATAGGGGGTATTGGATACCCCCTATCAATTTATTGTAGCCACGACGGCTTTTCCCGCATCCGCACGCCCGCCGCGATGCCGAGCGCGGCGTACATGGTCAGCACCGAGGTGCCGCCATAGGAGAAGAACGGCAGCGTCAGCCCCATGACGGGCAGCAGACCGACGTTCATGAAGATGTTCATGAAGGTCTGGAACAGGAGCATACCGGCCACGCCCACCGCGAGCAGCGAGGAAAAGGCCGTCGAGGCGCGATAGGACACATAGAACAGCCGCGCGATCAGCAGCGTCAGCAGCGCGATGATGAGCATACAGCCAAGAAAGCCCAGCTCCTCGCCCGCGACCGAGAACAGATAGTCGGTGTGGTTTTCCGAGACCAGCTGCATCTGGGTCATCGTGCCGTGGGTCAGTCCCTGCCCGGATAGCTGCCCCGCGCCGATCGCGATCTTGCCGTAGGTCGCCTGTCGGGCGGCGTCCGGGTCGATGGACGGGTCGAACAGCACGAGGATGCGCGTGATCTGGTAGCCCTTGAGCACGAAGTTCCACAAAAAGGGGATGCTGACGATGCCCAGCCCCAGCCCGAGCCCCAGCCATTTGAGCGGCAGCCCGGCCGCGAACAGCATGACCAGCGCGATCATGAAATATTGGATCGCCATGCCGGAATCGCCCGAGGTGATGACCACCGCGCCCATCATGATGAGCGTGTGCAGGCCGATGACGAACAGCCCGCGCCACTCGCCGATGTGCTCGCGGATCTCCGAGATGTGCGCGGCGAGCGTGAAGATGAAGATCAGCTTGCCCAGCTCGCCCGGCTGGAGGTTGGTCACGCCCAGTTTGAGCCACGCGCGTTGGCCGTTGGCCTCGATCCCGAGCGGGGTGAACAGCAGCAGCTGCAAGCCGATGTTGACCAGCACGAAGATCTTCCACCAGCCGCTCATGGTCTCGAGGTCGATCAGGCTCATCACGACGAACGCGCCCAGCCCGAGCACCACCGCCGCGCCCTGGATGAACAGGTTGCGCGTGCTGCCGTCGAGCACCGACACCGGATGGAGCGTGGCCGAATAGATCAGCACCATGCCGTAGACCGAGCACGTCAGCGCGAGCAGCATCAGGTATAGGTCGGTGTTTTTGATGTAGTTGCCGATAGTTTTGAACAGATCCACGCTGCCCCTCCTTTGATCATCGCGGTCGCCCGCTCATAGACGCTTTCTATCATACCACAAGGGCGGGCGTTTTTCGAGTGACGATCTGGGTAAAATTTTTCCGCTCCCTGCTGGAAAATCGTGCAAAACACTGTTATAATGGAGTCACTGTTCATGATCTGGGAGGAGATGCTATGTTGACGGATATCGAGATCGCACAGCGCTGCGCGATGCGCCCGATCACCGCGGTCGCGGCGGCGGTCGGGCTGGAGGAGGACGATCTGGAGCTCTACGGCAAGTACAAGGCCAAGCTGTCTGCGCAGGTGTGGGACAAGCTGCGCGACCGCGCAGACGGCAAGCTGGTGCTCGTCACCGCGATCAACCCCACGCCCGCCGGCGAGGGCAAGACCACGACGACCGTCGGGCTGGGACAGGCGATGGCGCAGCTCGGCCGGAACGCGGTGATCGCCCTGCGCGAGCCGTCGCTGGGGCCGGTGTTCGGCATCAAGGGCGGCGCGGCCGGCGGCGGCTGGGCGCAGGTCGTGCCGATGGAGGACATCAATCTGCATTTCACCGGCGATATGCACGCCATCACGGCGGCGAACAACCTGCTGTGCGCCATGCTCGACAACCATATGCAGCAGGGCAACGCGCTGGGCATCGATCCGCGGCGCGTGGTGTTCACCCGCGTGATGGATATGAACGACCGTGCGCTCCGCAACATCACGATCGGTCTGGGCGGCAAGGCCAACGGCGTGCCGCGGGAAGATCATTTCATGATCACGGTCGCGTCCGAGATCATGGCGATCTTGTGTCTGGCGTCCGATCTGGACGACCTCAAAAAGCGCTTTGGCGATATTTTGGTCGCGTATGACTACGCCGGTGCGCCGGTCTATGCGCGCGATCTGCACGCCGAGGGCGCGATGGCCGCGCTCATGCGCGACGCGATCAAGCCCAATCTGGTGCAGACGCTCGAGGGCACGCCCTGCCTGATGCACGGCGGGCCGTTCGCCAACATCGCGCACGGCTGCAACAGCGTGCAGGCGACCAAGCTGGCGCGCAAGCTGGCCGACATCGCGATCACCGAGGCGGGCTTCGGCGCCGATCTGGGCGCGGAGAAGTTCATGGACATCAAGTGCCGCAAGGCCGGTCTCGCGCCCGACTGCATCGTGCTGGTGGCGACCGTGCGGGCGCTCAAGTACAACGGCGGCGTGCCCAAGACCGCGCTGAACGCGCCCGATCTGGCCGCGCTCGAGCGGGGCATCTGCAATCTGGATGCCCATCTGGACAATATGGCCAAGTTCGGCGTGCCGGTGGTCGTGGCGATCAACGCCTTCCCGACCGACACCGCCGAGGAGATGGACTTCATCCGGCAGCACTGTGCATCGCGCGGCGTGCGCGTGGCGCTGTCCGAGGTGTTCGCCAAGGGCGGCGCGGGCGGTCAGGCGCTCGCCCGCGAGGTGCTCGCCGTGCTGGACGAGGGCAAGGCGGCGTTCCGTATGCTCTACGAGGACGCGCTGCCCCTCGAGGACAAGATCGCCACGATCGCGCGGGAGATCTATGGCGCGTCGGGCGTGACCATCGCCTCGGCGGCGCGAAAGGAGCTCGCCAGCATCACCGAGATGGGCTACGGCCACCTGCCGGTGTGCGTGGCCAAGACCCAGTATTCGCTGTCCGACGATCCGGCGCTGCTCGGCCGGCCGACCGATTTCGTGATCCACGTGCGCACGGCGCGTCTGGCGGCGGGCGCGGGCTTCGTCGTCGTCGAGACCGGCGCGATCATGACCATGCCCGGTCTGCCGCGCGTCCCGGCGGCGAAAAAGATCGACGTAGCAGGCGACGGCACGATCACCGGCCTGTTCTGAACCGCCCCGACCGGGGCGCGGCGCCGCGGGGCGGCTGCCGTGCCCCGGTCCTGACCCAAGGAAGGAGAGATCCATGCAGATCAGTCTGATCCTGTTGCAGGAGATCGCGCGATTGTTCTTGATCTTGCTGATGGGCTGGGCGGTGGTCAAGCTCGGGCTGCTCACGACGGCGGATAGCCGCGTGCTGTCGGTCGTGATGGTGTATCTGGTCACGCCCTGCGTCATCATCGATTCTTTTCAGGTGGACTACGATCCGCAGGTCGTGCGCGGGCTGCTGTTCGCGTTCGCGCTGGCCGTGGGCGCACACGCGCTGCTCCTGCTGCTCAGTCGGCTGTTCGCCCGGCCGCTCCGGCTGGACGTGATCGAGCGCTGCACCGTGGTGTACACCAACGCCGGGATCTTGGTCATCCCGCTGGTCGAGGCGCTGCTCGGCGCGGAGTACGTGATGTATTCCTGCGCGTTCATGGTGGTGCAGCAGGTGTTGATCTGGACGCACTGCCGCAGCCTGCTGTGCGGCACGCAGGGCATGGACTGGAAAAAGATCGTGTGCAACGTCAATATCGTCGCGATCGCGATCGGCGCGGCGCTGTTCGTGCTGCGCGTCCCGCTGCCGACGGTGATCGGCGGCACGCTGTCCACGACCGGCTCGCTGCTCGGGCCGCTCGGTATGCTGCTCAGCGGCATGGTCATCGCGGATGCGCCGCTCGGCGAGCTGTTCCTCACGCCGCGCAACTATGTGGCGGTCGCGCTGCGCCTGCTGGTGTGCCCGGTGCTGACCGTGCTGCTGTTTCGGGCGCTGGGCGTCGCGGGCTGGCTGGCCGATGGCAAAGCCATCCTGATGACCGTGTACCTGGCCTGCATCTCGCCCGCCTGCGCGACCGTGACCTCGCTCGCGCAGCTCTATGACAGTGGCGCGGCGCGGGCGAGCGCGTTGTATGTGCTGTCCACGCTGCTGTCTGTCGTGACCATGCCGCTGATGATCGGCGTGTTCGACATGCTGCTGTGAGCGGCGGCTGTCAGCGGCCAAAAACGACGAAAGAGGCTCCCTTCGGAGCCTCTTTTTTGCTGCTTCGCCGCCGATCGGCCGCGATGCGTCCTCATCGTCTGCGGCGGCGCTGGTAGTTGGTGTTGCGATAGCGGTCGCGCATGGCCTGCCGCTTCCTGCGGCGGCGGATCCCGCCGAACACCAGCCCGAACAGGATGTAGAGCACGACGAACACGGCCAGCACGGCCAGCACGATCTTGAACACCGTGCTCTGGAAGAAGTGGGACAGCTTGTCCGCATAATAGAGCACGCGGCTGAGCTCGACGCTGCTCAGCGCGACCAGCTCGACCGTGCCGTAGTGGATGCCGTCGTAGGAATAGCTGATGCTGCCGATCCGCTCGCCCGCTTGGATGGGCGCGTCCACGCTGTCGGGGATGTTGGGGACGGCCTCGAGCGCCTCGACCGGCAGATCCTTGGGCAGGAGCGACACCAGATCGCTCTTGGCGGTGAGCACGAGCTGATCGGTGGCGGTCGAGAGCGCGACCTTGGTGTAGGCGAGCGTATCGCCCTGTCTGGCCAGCGTTTTCGAGGTGAACTCGCGGAAGCCCCATTGGAACAGCGCGCGGGTGTCGGTGAAGCTGGCCGGGATGTTGGGATAGTCGGCCGAATGGTCGTCGCAGCCCAGCACGACCGAGTAGAGCTTGGCGTCGCCGTATTCCGCATAGCCGACGAAGCAGTTGCCCGCCTGCGAGGTGTTGCCGGTCTTGATGCCCTTGCAGTAGGCATAGGCCCACGGCTGGTAGGAGCTGAAGATGAGCTGGTTGGTGGTGTAGATCTTGCGCTCCTCCTGCAACGCGGTCGCGGGCATCTTGTGCTGCACGGTATCGACGATGTTGCGGAAGGTATCGTCCTGCATGGCCTGATAGGCGATCTTGTACAGGTCGCGGGCGGTGGTGTAGTGGTCGTCCGCGTGCAGGCCGCAGGGGTTGGAAAAATGCGTGCCCGTGCAGCCCAGCTCGGCGGCGCGAATGTTCATCATATCGACGAAATCCGCATAGGTGCCGCCGACGTGCCGCGCGAGCATATAGGCGGCCTCGTTGCCCGAGGGCAGCATCAGACCGTAGAGCAGGTCGAGCACGGAGATCGTCTCGCCCTCCTTGATGCCCGCGCTCGAGCTGTCCGGCGAGAGCAGCTCGAAGTCGGCCGCCGACGCGGTGACGGTCTCGCTCAGGTCGGCCACGTGCTCGAGCGTCAGCAGCGCGGTCATGATCTTGGTGGTGGAGGCGGGATAGCGCCGCGCATCGGCGTTTTTCTCGTAGAGCACCATATCCGCGTCCGGGCTGACGAGCAGCGCCGCTTGGGCGTTGAGGATGGGCGCGTCCGGCGCGGCGGCGATCACGTCGGCGTCGGGCACGGGGGCAGGGGCGGCGGGCTCGTCCGGCTCGTCCGTGCGCGGCTCGTCGGTCAGGGCATCCTGTGGGGCGGTGTTGTCGTCCACATCGGGCAGGGCGTGCGCCTGCGGCAGCAGCCCGATACACAGCAGCAGGCTGACGAGCAGCGCTGCCAGCCGGGTCACGATCGGTCTATTCCTCATGCAGATCACCCAGTGAAAAATCGGCATCGGTGAAGGTACCGCGCAGCGCGGCGGGCTTGGGCGGCACGCGGCGCAGCGGGTCATAGCGGAACGCGCGGCAATGGTCGGTCCCATCGACCACGCCGCGGCGGCGGCAGGCGATGCGCGACCCGTCCGCGAGCGGGATGCCGTGTGCGCAGTAGGTGCAGTGCGGCTCGATATCCTTGCGCAGCAGCTTTTTGAGCTTCATGCGGTCGTCACTCCCATCTTGGTATCCGGCGGCGCAGGCCGCGCCGCTGGTGTTCGTGACCCATTATACCGTATTTTTCGATTTTTTTCCACCCCTAATTGCGAGCAGCGCCACGCAGAGCGGCAGCAGCAGCGACAGACCGGCGGGATGCCAGCCGCCCTGCGCGGGGGCGAACACCGCCCATGCGTCGGGCGACAGGCGGAACAGCACGGCGGTGAGCGCGGCGGCCAGCGCCCCGTGCAGCAGCTTGGCGGCGGTAAAGCCGTCCATCGGGATGCGGGCGGGCTCGGCCAGCGCCCGCACCTGAAATTGCACCGACAGCCCGCCCCAGCCGAGCAGCAGCGAGGCCAGCGTCAGCCGTGCGCCGGGCGACAGGGGCAGCGCCGCCAGATCGTCCAGCCCGGTGGTCAGCTCGATCAGCCCGGCCAGCGCCCCGCCGCAGGGCAGCCGGTCGAGCGCGGGCGCGAGCAGCGCCAGCAGCACGGAGAACACGGTGAGGAAGGCGGTGACGGTCAGCGCGGTGGCCGCCGCCTGCTGCACGGCGGCGCAAAAGGCGGCGGCGAAGCTCTCGCGCGGGGCGGGCGCGGCAGTCGGCGGGGCGGAGGGCGTCGGTCGTCCGCCGCGGGCGGTCAGCAGCCCGGTGAGCAGCGCGGCCAGCACGTGCACGCCATAGAGCGCCGCCCCGACCGATGCGTTGCCGAACACGCCCAGCCCGACCAGACCGATGCAAAACCCAGGACTGGCGCAGTTGCACAGCGTGTTGGCGCGGGCCGCGTCGGCCGGATCGAGCACGCCCTGCCGCACGAGCGCGGCCGTCGTCGATGCGCCCACGGGATAGCCGCCCACCAGCCCGAGCAGCACCGCCGGTGCGGCGCTGGGCGGCAGCCGATAGAGCGCCGCCAGCGGCCGTGCGGCCAGCCGTCCCGCGCCCTCGGCCAGCCCGCTGCGCACCAGCAGGGCGCTGGCCAGAAAAAAGGGGAAGAGCGCGGGCAGCGCCTGCTGCGCGGCCAGTGTCAGCCCCTGTCGCACGCCCGCCGCGCAGACCGCAGGGCGCAGCAAAAAGGCGGCGAACAGCGCGAGCGATCCCAACAGCTTCATATCCTCACCTCGCTGTCCCATCGTATGCCCGGCAGGCAAGTTTGATGCCGCCGCTGCATACGATAGGCCGAACGGAGGAGGGCGTCACATGGCATACGACGGGATCGGTGCGGCGCTGCTGGACGATCTGCACGGCCAGCGGCCGCGCGTGGAGATCATCGGCAACAGCCGGGTGGTAGTGGAGAACCACCGGGGCATACAGGAATATGACGATGGCCTGCTGCGCGTCAAATGCAGCGGGTGCGAGGTGTGCATCACGGGCGACGGGCTGGCGCTGGCCGCGCTCTCGCTCGACGAGCTGGCCGTGACCGGCACGATCGTTTCGGTGGCCTACACCACGGCGGGATCGGGCGAAAGGGGAGGATGACCGTTGATCGGCAGGCTTTTGCTGCTGGCGCGTGGGCAGGTGCGCGTGCGCGTGACGGGCGCGAGCCTGCCGCGTTTCCTCAATCTGTGCGCCTTCCACGGGCTGGTGCTGCGGCGCATGGAGCGCACGGCGTGGAACGAGCTGTATGCCACGCTGTCGGTGCGCGAGCTGCGTGCGCTGCGGCGGTATATGGGGCGCACGGGCTGCCGGGTGCACATCGTGCAGCGGCGGGGCGCGCCCTTCCTGCTGGCGCGGCTGCGCGGCCGCCCGGTGCTGTGGAGCGGCCTGCTGGGGCTGGCGGCGGTGTGCTGGGCGCTGAGCGCCCATATCTGGGCGATCGAGGCGCAGATCGCCCCCGGCCTGCCGGCGGCCGAGATGATGCGCCAGCTCGGCGAGCTGGGCATCCGCATCGGTGCGCCGCTGCGCGACATCGATGTGCGCAGCACGCGGTGGCGCATGATGCAGCTCCAGCCCGCGCTGGGCTAT
>JAUNJI010000103.1 GCA_030533295.1 Eubacteriales bacterium | reverse complement strand
GAAGTCACCCGCGCACACGTGGCCAAATATTGGTGAGCTACTTCCTCTCTCTTTTGTGCGGAGGGCAAGGCACCGTCTTGCCCTCCCCTTCTCTCCAGATGACGATATTTCACCGATCGATCGAAGTTTTTCCAAAAAACGCTTGACGATCGGTGATAAATTTGCTATCCTATTATGGCAGGGTTTGAGTCCCTGCCTACTATCCGGGTGTAGCGCAGCTGGTAGCGTGCTTGACTGGGGGTCAAGAGGCCGCAGGTTCAAGTCCTGTCACTCGGACCAAACGATCCGAACACATCGTCCAAACGGGCGCGGTGTTCGGATTGTTTTTTTATCGGCGATCTGCTGCAACAGGTCGCCTCTATGATGCACCGGACGCGCGGTGGGCGGCACTATGCCGCTCACCGCGCGTCGTTTTTGTCCGATCGCCCGCGTACCGCCCCGGATGACGTAGCGCGGCGAACGCCCGATCGCCGCCTGTCGCCGCGAAACCGCGTCGATCGTCCTTTTTATCGGACTTACTTCCTGTTATAATAAAGGTAAAATGACCCGAGCTGGCAGAGGAACGATAGATAGAAAGGAGACGTTCTCATGGCGCGATATTTGGCTCACATCGCCGAGGATGGGCGGGAGCAGACCATCCTCGACCACCTGACCGGCACCGCCGCACAAGCACAGACCTTCGCCCGTCCTTTCGACACGGCCGAACAGGCTGCGCTGGCGGGTCTGGCGCACGATCTGGGCAAGTACACGGCCGCATTCCAAAAGCGACTGCACGGCGATACTGCATCGGTCGATCACGCTACCGCCGGAGCCTATGCCTGCTTTCGGCGCAGGCAGCTCCCCGCCGCCTTCGCGGTGATGGGACATCACGGCGGCCTACCGGATGGGGGCGGCAAAGGGGACAGCAGCGAGAGCAGCACGTTCTTCGGCCGCATCCGCAAGGCGGCGCAGTCCGGCGTGCCGACGCCCGACCCGGTGTGGGAGCAGCAGATCTCGCTCCCGTCGCCCCCTATCCCCGCTTGGGCTGACCACCCGCTGGATGGGATGTTTTTCACCCGGATGCTCTATTCCTGTCTGGTGGATGCCGACTTTTTGGACACCGAGACCTTCATGCGCGGGCAGTGTCGCCCCACCGGGGACACCGCCTCGATGGACGAGCTGTGGGCGCGGCTCTGCACCTATGTGTCCGGCTGGTCGCCGCCCGAGGGCGAGCTGAACGCGCAGCGCTGCGCCGTTTTGGAACGGTGCATGGCGGAGGGCGAAGCGCGACAGCCCGGCCTGTTCACTCTGACCGTGCCGACCGGCGGCGGCAAGACCGTGTCCTCCCTCGCCTTCGCGCTGGCGCACGCCCGCGCCCACGGACTGCGCCGAGTGATCTATGTGATCCCCTACACCTCGATCATCGAGCAGACCGCCGCCATCTTTCGCGACATCCTCGGCGCGGAAAACGTGCTCGAGCACCACGCCAACGTCGATCGCGACACCGCCGCGCAGGGCGAGCTCGCGCCGCACGATGTCCGTCTGCTCCAAGCCACCGAAAACTGGGATGCGCCGGTGATCGTGACCACGGCGGTGCAGTTTTTCGAGTCGCTGTTCGCCTGCAAGCCCTCCCGCTGCCGCAAGCTGCACAGCATCGCGGGCAGCGTGGTGATCTTCGACGAGGCGCAGATGCTGCCCTTGCCCTATCTGCGTCCCTGCGTGTGGGCGATCGCGCAGCTCGTCGCGCACTACCGTGTGTCTGCCGTGCTCTGCACCGCGACCCAGCCCGCGTTGCATCCGCTGTTCGCGGAATTTTTGCCCGGCCAAACAGCGATCGAGCTGTGCCCGGACGGACTGTTGACCGAAAGCGTGTTCCATCGGGTCACGTTCCGCCGGGCGGGCAAGCTGAGCTGGGATGCGCTGGCGGCGCAGCTCAACGCACACAAGCAGGTGCTCTGCATCGTCAACGCCCGTCAGAGCGCACGAACGGTCTTTTCCAAGCTGGACGGCGAGGGCTGCTTTCATTTATCCACCCTCATGTATCCCGCCCACCGGCAGGCACAGCTCGCGGAGATCCGCGACCGGCTCGACCGCGGCCTGCCCTGCCGGGTGGTATCCACCTCGCTGATCGAGGCGGGCGTGGATGTGGACTTCCCTGCCGTTTACCGCGAGGAGAACGGACTGGACGCGATCCTGCAAGCCGCCGGGCGGTGCAATCGCGAGGGCAAGAACGACCCGAACGCGAGCATCGTCACCATCTTTCAGGGCGAGGACGCGCCCCCGGCGCGCTTCGGCACGCAGATCGGGGTGGGGCGCAAGGTGCTCGACCGGCAGGCAGATCCGGCCTCCCGGCAGGCGATCTACGACTATTTCCATGAGCTGCTCACGCTCGTGGGCAAGACGGCACAGGATCCGAAATCGATCCTGAAAACGATCGAGCAGGGCTTTTTCCCCTTTCGCACGGTCGCGGAGCAGTTCCGCCTGATCGAGCAGGAGACGCGCACGGTCTACATCCCACTGGGCGAGGGCGCGGCGCTGGTCGAGCGGCTACAGCGGGGCGAACGGAGCCGCGCCCTGTTCCGCCGGCTGGGACGGTACGGCGTTTCGGTCTATGCCGACCACTTCCATGCGCTTGACCGCGCCGGTGCGCTAACGCTGCTGGAGGACGGCGGCGCCATCTTGACCGATCTCGGCCTGTATCATGCCAGCACCGGCCTTTCCACGCCACTGGATGGGCAAGCGCATCTATTGTGAAAAAAGCAAAACAGGCCGTCCTTGGCAGACGCCCTGTTTTGCCCCCGTACCTATACGAAATTGTAAATATTTCAATCCACGGGCGTTGCCCGACAGATGCAATTATATTGGATTTTGTTCGATCTGTCAATATATCGATACCTCGATCATATAAATATACAAAATTGTAAATGAACGTTTACACCACCTAAAAAATGTGCTATGCTCGTATCAGAAAGGAAGTGAACATCTATGCCTATCTCGTTAGAGGTCTGGGGCGAGTTCGCCCT
>JAUNJI010000041.1 GCA_030533295.1 Eubacteriales bacterium | reverse complement strand
CCAAGCCCGACATCTGTTCGCTTTTTGTTTTTGTGTAGGTTTTTGCCGTTTTCCATCTTTTCGTGCCGGGATATCGTGTGCTATAATAGGCATATGGACCGATCACATGGATAGGAGGACCGCCCTGCTGTCCCTGTTGTAGCATGAAATCCCGACGGAAAGGAATATCAAGACAGTTATGCAAAAGATCGCACACTTTTATAAGGTCACGGAGCAGCAGTTCATCAAGGATTGGTGCGCGATGACCGGTTGCAACGCGACCGATGCGCAGACGGTATACCAGAGCATCCGCTTGCCGCGCCGCGCGACCGCTGGGTCTGCGGGCTATGACTTTTTCTCGCCCGTGGCCTTTTCGCTCGTTCCGAACGAAACGATCCTGATCCCCACCGGCATTCGTGTCCTCATCGAGGATGGCTGGGTGTTGCAGCTCTATCCACGCTCGGGATTGGGCTTCAAATACCGGCTGCAAATGGATAATACGGTCGGCATCATCGACAGCGACTATTTTACAGCCAAGAATGAAGGGCATATCTTCATCAAGATGACCAACTGTAACCGAGACGGACGGACGCTGCACATCGCCGCAGGCGAAGGCTTCGCGCAAGGCATCTTCCTGCCGTTCGGCATCACCGAGGACGACGACGCAGATGGCGTGCGTGAGGGTGGTCTGGGCAGTACCTCGGACAAGTGAACAGGATAAAAACGACCATGCTGCTGCATGGTCGTTTTTTCGTCCTCGCCAAACAGCCGTCACCCTTTGGCGTCCGCCGGCTTATACTGATGACAGGAGCGTGATGCGCTATGTTCTGTCGCAGTCAAGCGATCGGTCTGGCTGTTTGCTGCTTGGGGATCGGACTGCTGTTCGGCGGTCTGCTGCCGTCCTGCCTGCTGATCTGGCTGCTGTCGTTCGCGCTGATCGTAGTAGGCGTTTTGCTGTTCCGATGCTGACGGGAGGTGCGTTTTATGATGAAGGTCGTCGTATGGAAGAGCCCGAAGTACCTGCGCGGGATCCTGACCAGGCTGTTCC
Organism: Eubacteriales bacterium; assembly: GCA_030533295.1. Classification (GTDB taxonomy): domain Bacteria; phylum Bacillota; class Clostridia; order Oscillospirales; family Butyricicoccaceae; genus Agathobaculum. The sequence goes on along the minus strand of JAUNJI010000041.1, from coordinate 15,449 downwards.
ATATCAACTGAACGGCAGCAGCGGCTTTTGCCGCTGCTTTTTTCATATCCGGGATCAGGTGGACATATCGTGATACAGGAGCAGCAGTGAAATGAAGGAGGCAGCATCCAATGCAACTGAACCAAACCAGCATCCGTTATTATGATAAACGGCTATCGCGCTTGTCCACCTGCACGGAGGCCACCGACGCGATCGTGCCGGATGCGTTCCCGGACATCGGCCGTGTGGTGTGCGCCTATGGAACGGTATCGATCAAAGATCAAACGCCGCAAAACGGCCGTTTTTTGGTATCCGGCAGCGTGCAGACGGCCGTTTTGTACGAGCCGGAGGGCGGCGGTGAGCTGCGCCGCCTGAGCATCCCGGTCAGCTTTGCCCATATCGAGGAAGGCGAGGGGCTGGAGCCTGAGACAGTTTGTGCGGTCGCCTGTCATGCGGCAGCTGTGGATGCGGTCGCAGTCAACAGCCGCAAGCTCAACGTCAGCGTGCAGCTATGCTTTTCGATCGAGGGTTACTGTCCGGCCGTATGCGAGATCACAGAAGGGGTCGATCTGCCGCAGATCGAGCTGCTGACCGCGCCCCAGAGCATCACGCTGGTCGAACAGGCGAAAAGCTACCCGATCACGGTGTTGGATGATGTGCAGCTGCAGGATGCGCTCGGTCTGTCGCTGCTGCATACCATGTGTACGATGCGTGCTGCGGAGTGCCGCGCCATGCACGGCAAGATCGTGCTCAAGGGCGAGGCTTCGCTGCAATGTCTGGCGCTGCAAGAGGATGGCGCTGTGCGTGTGCTGACGAGCAGCAGCCCGTTCACCCAGATCCTTGAGCTGCCCGAAGCCGAGGAGGGGGATGCGGCAGCGGCGCGGCTCACTGTTCGAGATGTGGATTGCCGCATCGACGCGGATGGTCTGCTATCGTACACGGTGTCTGGTGCGGCACTGGTCACGCTACGGCGCACACGAGCGGTGCAGCAGATCCGCGATTTATATTTGCCCGGCAAAACGCTGCGGATCCAAGAAGAAAAGGCTGCGCTCCGCTCTTTGCCGCCGCCGCTGCCGTTCTCGGCGGAAACGACCGAGACCTTGCAGACCGCGCAGCACGTTTCCCATGTCGTGTCTGCGATGGCCTCTTGTTGCAGCGTCAAGCGCAGCGAGGAAGAGCTCCAACTCACCGTGGCGGTGCAGGTGCTCTATCTGGGCGACGATCAGCAGCTTTGCGTGTTGCAGCGCGTCCTGCCGATGACCATGTCCTGCGCGGTCGCCGGCACGCCGGCGCAGCTCAGCCTGACCGCGCGTGCATCTGCCGCAGGCGAACAGGGGCTGCTGCTGACAGTATCCGCTACTGGGCAGGCGGCGGCAGAGCAACTGTGCGTATTTCGACATCTCACGGCGTTAGAGACAGTGGATCGTGCGCAGGATGACAGCGGCGTGACGCTGGTGCTGCGCTACATCGATCAGGAGCAGGCGCTGTGGGACATCGCCAAGGCCTGCGGCACGACCATGGATGCGATCCGCCGCGCCAATGAACTGGCGGCAGACGCGGTCGATGTGTCGCACACGATGCTGCTGATCCCGATACAGGGTTGAAAGGCGGGGGAACGAATGCAAGAACAGATCTATGAGCAGATCAGCGCATGCACGGGCGGCGACATCTATATCGGTGTGGTCGGCCCGGTGCGCACCGGCAAATCGACGCTCATCAAGCGATTCATGGAGACTATGGTGCTGCCCGGCATGGACGATATGTACAAACGGGAGCGGGCACGCGACGAATTGCCTCAGTCCGGCACCGGACGAACGATCATGACCGCCGAACCCAAGTTCGTGCCCGAGGAAGCGGCGGAGATCGCGCTGCCCGAGGGCGGGCGCTGCCGCGTGCGGCTGGTGGACTGCGTGGGTTATCTGGTAGAAGGCGCATTGGGCAGCATGGAGGACGATGCGCCGCGCATGGTCTCGACGCCGTGGCGCGAGGAGCCGATGACGCTGGCCGAGGCCGCCGAAGTCGGTACCCATCGGGTAATCGGCGAACACTCCACCATCGGATTGGTGGTCACGACGGATGGTAGCTTCACCGACATCCCGCGCGAGAACTATATACCGGCGGAAAAACGGGTGATCGGCGAACTGACCGCGCTCGGCAAGCCCTTCGTCGTGCTGGTCAACTCCGCCGACCCGCAGGGCGAGGCGGCGCAGGCGGTCTGCGAGATGCTGCGCCGTGAACACCGGGTCGAACCGATCGCCGTCAACTGCGTGGAGCTGGATGAAAAGGGCATCACCGCGATCTTGCAGCGCGTGCTATACGAATTCCCTGTGTGCGAGATCGGCTTCGTGCTGCCGCGCTATGTCGGTTCGCTGCCCGCGCACCATCCGGTGCAGACGAGCATATACCAGTGTATCCGGGCGGCGGCCGGCGGCGGGGAGCGCATGAGAGACATTCGATCCCTCTGTAAACGGCTGGAGGAGAATGAGTACATCGTCCGTGCGGCGATCGACCAGCTCGCGCTGGGCAGCGGCACGGCGCGGCTGCGCATCGACATCCCGGAAAGCGTGTTCTATACCATCGTCGGTGAACAGACCGGCATGCAGGTGCGCGATGCGGCCGACCTGATCGCCGTGTTGGACGATCTCGCCACGACCCGGCGGCAGTATGAGCGGCTGCGCGGAGCGCTCGATCAGGTGTATCAGACTGGATACGGCGTCGTCATGCCGACCGTCGATGAGCTGACGCTGGAAGCGCCTGAGATCGTGCGGCAGGGCGGGCGCTATGGTGTGCGGTTGCGCGCCTCTGCGCCCTCGATCCACCTGATGCGCGCCAACATCAAGGCCGAGGTCGATCCCATCGTCGGCACGGAAAAGCAGTCGGAGGAGCTGGTGCACTATCTGCTCAGCGAATTCGAGGAGCAGCCGGAGAAGATTTGGGACACCAATATCTTCGGGAAATCGCTCAATGAGCTGGTGCGAGAGGAGCTGTCCCACAAGCTCAGCCGGATGCCGGACGACGCACGCAGCAAGGTCAGAGAGACGCTGGAGCGGATCATCAACGAAAACGCAGGCGGGCTGATCTGCATCATCCTATGAGCACGAGCACGTCCGCGGGCGTCCACCTTTGGGTGGGCGCCCGCTTTCATTTTGTAACGCTCATGTAACCACCCACCTTGCTTGCAAAGCCGTATGCTATATGGTAGAATATGACCGTTAAAGCCTTGTGTCAGGAGGATCGGAGATGGAAAAACGGATATTCATCATCAACGGCAGCGGCGGCGTGGGCAAGGACACGATCTGCGACGCAGCGGCGCGGTTTTGGCGCGTGCGCAATATCTCGTCCATCACGCCGATCCTGTCTGTGGCGCGTGCCGCCGGTTGGGACGGCGTCAAAACGCCCGCTGCGCGGCGCTTGCTCGCCCAGCTCAAGGAGGTCTGCACAGCGTTCAACGATCTGCCGTTCCGCTACTGTATGGAGCAGCTCGCTGCCTTCCGGCAGGGGGATGAGCAGATCCTGTTCGTCCATATCCGCGAGCCGGAGGAGATCGAGCGTTTCCGCCGCGCGGTCGGGAGCGACTGCCGCACTATGTTGGTGCGCCGTCCGGCGCTCGAGCAAGCCCGTGGTCTGCTGGGCAATCGTGCAGACGACGGTGTGGAGGACTATCGTTACGATGGCGTTTTTTGCAACGATGGCACACTGGACGAGCTGCCTGATCGAGTACGCCGGTTTTTCCTGTCTTTGTGGGATACAGCAAGCCGTTCTGCGCAAGGCTGAATAGGTCGCAACGGATAGAGTAGGAAAGGAACGAGTCATGAGCAAGAAAAATAGGCAAAAGGAAATGCTCGATGACGAGACGATCGTCGCGCCGCCGGTCGAGCAGGCGGAATCATCCGCCCCACCCACATACGAGCCGTCTGCGGCGGATGCAGAAGCGCCCAAGCGCAACAAGTATGCGGATAAGATGAACGGCAAAAAGCCCAGGCTACATAAAGGCGTGCGGATCGGCATCGGCGTGGGCATCGCGCTGCTGCTGGTGGCGCTGGCGATCGTCGCGATCGTCAAAACGCGCGATGCAGGAACGGAGCAGATCGAGGAGACCGCTGTCGCCACCTTTGGGATGCTCGAAACGTACATAGAAGGCTCGGGCACGACGGCCGCCAAAAAGCGCGAGGAGCTTGGTCGCGATCTCAAGGGCACGGTGCAGCAGGTCGATGTCGAGGTGGGCGATACCGTCCAGCAAGGCGATATATTGCTCGTCGTCGATCCGACCGAGACCCGCAAGGAGCTCACAGCCGCGCAGGACGAGCTGATCGCAGCGCAGCAGGCCGTGACCGATGCACAGGCTGTCGTGACACAGGCGCAGAATACGCTCGACGCGGCGCAGAAAAAACTGCACAAGCTCGACATCGTCGCGCCTTTCACCGGTAAGATCATCCCCGCTACGGATAGCGATGGCCTCAGCGCGACCTATCGGGTCGGACAGCAGCTCGGTGAGGGCGAAGTGATTGGCTACATGGTGGACGACAGCGTGATGAAGCTCTCGTTGTTTTTCAGTGCGGCATATGTCGATACCATCCAGCCCGGGCAGGCGGCGACGATCTCCGTGCCCGCCGCGATGAGCGAGCTGGCCGGTACGGTCGAGTCGGTCGAGCGCACCGAGCGCATCACGACCGAGGGCGTTCGGGTGTTCCGTGTCAATGTCGTGGTCAAAAACCAAGGTTCGCTGACCAAAGGGATGGTCGCGACGGCGACGGTCGCCACGAACGGCGGTACGGTCTATCCGGCGGATTCCGGCAAACTGGAATACAGCCGCGAGGAGGCTGTCACTGTGCAGGTCGGTGGTGAGATCGTGCTGCTCAACGGCATCGATCATTACAGCTACCAAAGCGGCGCGACCATCATGCGGCTGTCGAGCGATATGGCGCAGGATGAGGTCAAGGCCGCGCAGGCTGAGGTCGAGAACGCACAAAACGGCGTGCTCAACGCGAGCAAGCAGATCGGAGAAAAGCAGGAGCGCATCCTCGAGCTCAAAAAGCTGATCGATCAGGCCGCGATCAAGTCGCCGATCGACGGCGTGGTGGTCAACCTGAACGCAGTGCCGGGGATGGATGTCATGGGCACAGATGCGCTGGTCGTCGTGGCCGACTTGAACGACATCATCGTGAACGCAGAGATCATGTCCACCGATGTGGGCGCGGTGTCTGCGGGACAACCTGCGACGCTCAATATGTATAACTACGACGGCACGCAGATCCAGCTCACCGGCGTGGTCGAGTCGGTCGCGCTGGAGCCCACGCAGGGCACGGACGGCGGACAGGGCAGTATGCCGACCTTCCAAGCGGTGATCGCGATCGATCCCATCGAGGGCCAGTCGATATACAGCGGCATGATGGTGGACTATCAGATCACCACGGCTTCTTCGATGGATTGCCTGACCGTTCCCTCGCGTGCGATCGTCAACACTGAGCAAGGCACTGCGGTGTTCGCTAAGCCGTTGGTGGATGAAAACGGCGAGCAGATCCCCTTTGCGGAGACGCTGCCCATCCCTGAAGGGACAGAAGGCATCCCGCCGGCGTTCGTGCTCGTGCCGGTCGAGACCGGCATCGCCGATGCCTCGAACACCGAGATCGTGTGGGGGCTCGAGGAGGGGACGACCGTCTTTTTGGCCGGACCGCAGGATCTCTATGCGGATATGAACATGGAAATGGGCGTAGGCTGAGGAGGACGTGATGTTTTGGAGAAAAACGCAGCCCTCGACTGCAGATGATCTGACAGCGGCGCGGTCTGACCTTCTGATCGATGTGCGGCGCATGAGCAAGATCTATCACGAGGGACGGGAGAACGAGGTGCGTGCGCTGGACGATATTTCGCTGTCCGTCCGCTGGGGCGAGTTCGTGTGCATCTTGGGGCAGTCCGGGTCAGGAAAATCCACGCTGATGAACATCCTCGGCTGTTTGGACATCCCGACCTATGGTACCTACCGTCTGAACGGACAAGCGGTGAGCGATATGAAGCCCTCGGTGCTCTCCGGGATCCGCAACCGAGAGATCGGGTTCATCTTTCAGGGCTTCAACCTGATCCCGGCGCTGACCGCGCTGGAAAATGTCGAGTTGCCGCTGATCTACCGCGGCCTTGGCCACGAAGAGCGACACTGGCTGGCGGTCGAGGCGCTGGCGGCTGTCGGACTGGAAAAACGCATGGCGCACCGCCCGGGCGAGATGTCCGGCGGTCAGCAGCAGCGCGTGGCGATCGCACGTGCCGTGGCGGCACGGCCGCCGATCATCATGGCAGACGAGCCGACCGGCAATCTGGACTCGGCCTCTGGGCAGGACATCATGGCGCAGCTCGTTTCGCTCAACGAACGGGGCACCTCGATCATCCTGATCACCCATGATGAGCATCTGGCGCAGATGGCCAAGCGGATCGTCACCATACAGGATGGACATATCATCTCCGATGCCCCGGTGAAGGGAGGCGCAGCGATATGAGCTGGATACAGACCGTTCGCATGGCCTTCCGCTCGATCATGAACAACAAGGTGCGCTCGATCCTCACGATGCTGGGCATCATCATCGGCGTGGCCTCGGTGATCGCGATCGTGGCCTCGATCCAGGGCACGAGCAAGCTGCAACGCCTGCAATATGAGGCGATGGGCGTCAATCGCATCGAGGTCTACGGATACGGCGCTAAAAATCGCGATTGGCGGGATTTCGAGAAATATCTGGACACCGAACTGAGCGACAAGGTAGCGGCATGGTCGCCACAGATCCAGTATTACGACTGGCGGAGCGGCGGCTTGCAATACCGCGCGCAAAAATTGACCAACGAAAACAGCCATACCTATATGTTTTTCGGGAATCAGGACTATGGCACTGTCACCAGCCATGTGATCGCGGCTGGGCGGGACATCTCCAAGGCCGATTGCGACAGCCGCGCACGGGTGTGCGTGATCGGTGAGACCATCAAAAAGTACTTTTTCGGTGCGATGAGCCCGCTGGGACAAAAGCTGCGTATCGGCGGAAAGAGCTTTGAGATCATCGGCGTGTACGAAGGCAAATACGGCGGCAAGATCAACACCCAAGATCAGCTCGTCGTGATGCCGTATACCCTGCAAAACACGATGATGAGCGTGTCCGACTTCACGGACAAGCAGTATGTCATCAAAGCCGCACGGCGGGAGGATATATCTGAGCTGACACAGACGCTGCTGCCGGACTTCATGCGCAGTCGCTGCGAGTCCGGCGGCGGCTGGTTCGACGCTTATTCCAACAATGAATGGCAGGAGCAGGCGGAATCCGGCACCAATATGCTGTCGCTGCTGGGCGGCGGCATCGCCAGCATCTCCTTGCTGGTCGGCGGTATCGGCATCATGAACATCATGCTGGTATCCGTCACCGAACGCACGCGAGAGATCGGCATCCGCATGGCGATCGGCGCCCGCAAGCGCGACATCATCGGACAATTCCTGATCGAAGCCGCGGTCGTTTCCTGCTTTGGCGGTCTGATCGGCATCCTGCTGGGGTGTTTCCTGTCCGCGCTCATCGGCAACCTGCTGTTGGGTCAGATCCAGGATGGCTATATGCCGGTGGTCGAGCAGTTCACCGTGCTGCCGTCGTTCGGTCTGATCGTGGGCGCGTTCCTATTCTCTGCGCTGCTCGGCATCATCTTCGGTCTGTATCCGGCGAACAAGGCATCCAATTTGCAGCCCGTCGATGCGCTCCGTACCCAATAAGAAAGAGAGGTAGGCATGAAAAAACGATCGATCTGTTTCTGTCTGGCGCTGCTTCTGGCTGTCACACCGGCCTCTGCTGCGTTCACAGATATATCGAACCGGGAACTCGCGCAGACCGCCTCCGTGCTCGATGCGCTCGGCATCATGCAGGGCGTGGGCGGCGGCCGTTTCGACCCCAATGGGGCGCTGACGCGAGCGCAGTTCTGCAAGCTGGCGGTCACGGCACTGGGGATTACCGATGTGAGCGCCTATGGCAGCTATACCATCTTTCCGGATGTCCGGAATACCCACTGGGCGGCCAAGTACATCAACGCCGCTGTGCGCCACCCCAGCCTGAAGGATCAGGCGATCATCCGCGGTTATGCGGATGGGACGTTCAAACCGGATAAAACGGTCGATTTTGGCGAGGTATGCACCATGCTGCTGCGGATGCTCGGCTATACCGAGGCCGATGTCGGACCGTTCTGGCCGACGGACTACGTGGCGCGTGCGCAGGGTCTCGGTCTGACCGACGGCGTGTCGATCACAGACCCAAAAGCGATCGTCAGACGGTCGGATGCGGCCATGATGCTGCTCCGCACCCTCGATACCGAACGGAAGGGCGAAGAGAGCGGTCTATTGATCGATAAGGTCGCCGCGTCCACGGTCAAGGATTGCATCCTGCTCGCCACCAGCGAGACAGACAGCACGTTGGCGGCCAATGAAGCGGTGTTCTATGAGGGCGGCGCCGTTTCGGCTTCGCCGCGCCGGACGGCTGGCACGCTCGACAGCAGTCTGATCGGCATATACGGTACGCTCGTGATCGGCAAAGGGCAGACCGGCGCTGTGGTCGGCTTGATCCCGAACGGCAACAAACGCGAGACTTTCACCGTGGTCAGCGCCGCAGCCGACCGGATCGAGACCACGCAGCAGACGCTTCGCCCCGCCCGCGAGACCAAGCTATATGTAGCGAGCGAGGGGCGGCAGCTCGGCACGTTCGGTGAGTCGTGGTCGAGCTTGCAGCAGGACGACGTGCTGACGCTGTACTATGATGAGTACGGAGCGCTCGAGCTGATCGCTGCCTTGCCCAAGACCGGCCGCTTTGCGGGCACGTCGTTCGTGTACGGGCTGTCGGGATCGGCCGCTATCCCGGAGGGCTATACGATCGTCAAAAATGGCGTGACGATCGACCGTACCAAGCTGAAAAAATATGATGTCATCACGCTGAACGGTGCAGATCGTCAGGCGCTGGTATCGGATGCACGCCTGACCGGCCAGTACGAGGAGGGCGCGCCCACCTTCCGCTATCCGCAGTCGGTCAAGGTCTGCGGGCAGACCTATCATATCTCGACGCGGGCGGCGCAGACCTTCCAAGATAGCCAGTTGAAGGAGCCGATCACGCTGTTGTTCGATGTGAACGGTGCGGTCGTCGCGGCCTATCCGACCACCGAGGTGCGTGCAGATATGCAGGGCATCGTCACCAAGCTGGATGGTGCAAAAGCGACGGTCGCCTTGCTCAATGGCATGACGTTGCGCGACATCTCGATCAGAGCGGATGGGCAGACCGGCCTGATGGGGCAACTGGTGTCGGTCGGCCAGTCGGCCGACGGGACGATCTACCTGACGCGGCGAAACCCGTCCGGTAAGGCTTCCGGCGCATGGGACATCGCTGCGCATAAGCTGGGCGACCGTTCGGTATCGCCCAAGGTACGGGTGTACGAGCAAGTAGCCGAGGGCGCACCGTTGTCGGCGATCGCGCTGTCCGCGATCGAGGTCTCTCGCGTACCTACCGATCAGATCCGTTATACCATGCAGGACAGCGCAGGCTCGATCACGAGCATCGTGTTGGACGATGTGACCGGCCAGAGCTGGCAGTACGGCATAGCCGCCAGCAAGAACAAGGGCGCGGAGGACGATGGAAACAGCGTGGTGCAGCTCCAATATTGGGATGGCACACAGTGTCAGTCGGCCTCTTACACGGTCGTTTCGTTGCCCAGCGGGCTGGGTGGTGTGCCGGTGGGCATCCCCAAGGGCTACGCTGCGGGAGATGGGACGATCCACCGCTCGTTGACCACCCGGCGGCTCAAGCTGGTGGATACCGTGCAGCGTTCTGCATTTGATGGCTCGCTCGGCGTGCGTACCAAGGATGGTCATTATGCACTGGACGAGGACATCGGTGTATATGTGAACGCTCGCGATACGTTCATTTCGCTGCAAAATGCACGGTCGAATTACAGCACGTTCCGTCTGTATGCCGACCGCACCGCAGCGGAGGGCGGCAAGATCCGCGTGATCGTCGCCTCATGATCGCTCGATAAGATAAGTACGGCAGAGCAGATGTTCTGCCGTACTTGTTTTTTTGCAGGCGCGCGACAGCACGTGCTGCGGACGCAGAGAAAAGGGGATGATCGGGGTCACTTGACGCAGTTACCCAAAATATGATCACGATAGGATCTTTTCATGATTGATTTCTGGAAGAATTTGCGGTATGATGGCGATAGGATACCAAACGACAGTATCGCTGGCGCGGCAAGGCTGTCAAAGAGGGGGGAAGACCGATGATAAAGGAAAAGACGTTTTATCGATCGTTCATGGTGCTGGCGTTGTCGCTCGCCCTGCAAAACCTGCTGACCTATGGCGTCAACCTGATGGACACTATGATGCTCGGGCGGTATAGCCAGAACGCGATGAGCGGCGTCAGTCTGTGCAATCAAGTGCAATTCCTGCTGCAAATGCTGGTCGTCGGCGCAGGGGAGGGCGCTGTCGTGCTCGGTTCGCAGTATTGGGGCAAGGGCAAGCTCGAGCCGATCCCGCACATCATCGGTGCAGCGCTGCGCTTTGGCGGTGCGTTGGCCGTGCTGCTGTTCGGCCTCGTACTGTTGTTCCCGACGCAGATCCTGTCGCTGATCTCCAACGATGCGGCGGTCATCGCGGAGGGCGCGAAGTACTTCCAGATCATCTGCTTCACCTACATCATCTTCACTGTGACCAATATCTTGGTCGCGTCGTTGCGATCGATCGGTATCGTCAAGATCGGCTATGCCATCTCAGGCTCGACGCTGGTCATCAACGTCTGTCTCAATTACTGCTTGATCTACGGTAACTTTGGTTTCCCGGAGTTGGGCGTGCGTGGCGCGGCGATCGCCACGCTGGTGTCCCGCTGTGTCGAGCTGCTGATCGTGATCTATTACCTGAAATATAAGGAGCAGCGACTCAGGCTGACGCTCCGAAAGCTGCTGCACATCGACACCAGCTACATCAAGGACTACACGCGCGTCTCCTCGCCCGTGCTCATCAATCAGGCGTTGTGGGGCGTGGCACAGATGGTACAGACCGGCATCCTCGGCCATTTGGGCGGCGACGTGACCGCTGCCAACGCGATCGCAGTGCAGGTGTTCCAGGTGCTCTCGGTCGTGGCCTATGGTGCGGCCTCGGCCTCGGGCATCGTGGTCGGCCGCACGGTCGGAGAGGGGAACGAGTCGCATCTGCGTCCGTTGGTCAAGACGTTGCAGGTGATCTTCCTCATCATCGGCGTATGCTCCGGGCTGCTGATCTTTGCGCTGCGCACGCCCATTTTGGCGGTGTTCGGCGGCGCGCTGACCTCGGATGCCTACCGTCTCTCTCTGCGGTTCATGCTGATCCTATCGATCACGACCGTGGGCACGGCCTATCAGATGGCGTGCGACAACGGCATCATCCGCGGCGGCGGAGACACTACGTTCAGCGCCAAGATGAACCTCGTCAGTATGTGGCTGATCGTCGTGCCGTTTTCTGCGATGGCGGCGTTCTGGTGGAGGTGCCCGCCGGAGGTGGTGTTCTTCCTGCTCAAGTGGGATCAGCTCTACAAGGCGATCCCGGTCGTGATTCGCCTGCGAAGCTGGAAATGGATCAAAAAGGTGACACGGCCGGACGATGGCACGGCTGAGCGACAGCCCTCATCCTAACTTTACGAAAAGCCGGCCTGCGGGTCGGTTTTTTGTTGACAAGACGGGTAGAAAGTGGCATAATGGATACAAGATAGCGAAAATGCGATGAGGAAACGAGTTTTCCGCCCGTCGATCCGAGCGAGAGGGGGATGGTGTGAGCCCCTTGTTCGGCACGGAAAACAGCCACTTCCGAGCAGCCCGCGATAGGAGCGGGCCGACCGATCCCCGATACCGGATCGCTGAGATGCGCCCGTGTGGCGCAGATCAGGGTGGTACCGTGGAAGTTTGCCTTTCGCCCCTGACAGTTGTGGGCGGAAGGTCTTTCTTTTTGTAGACCAAAAAATGGAGGATAAATGTTATGCAGTACAGAGGCCTAAACGAGCTGCGCGAGATGTACCTGAAGTTTTTTGAATCCAATGGACATCTTCGTCTGCCGAGTTTTTCCCTGATCCCGCAAAATGACCCGTCGTTGTTGCTCATCAACTCGGGCATGGCGCCGATGAAGCCGTATTTCACCGGCGAGCAGGAGCCGCCGCGCCGCCGCGTGACCACCTGCCAGAAGTGCATCCGCACGGGCGACATCGAGAACGTCGGCAAGACCGCGCGTCACGGCACCTTTTTCGAGATGTTGGGCAACTTTTCGTTCGGCGATTACTTCAAAAAGGAAGCGATCGCGTGGAGCTGGGAGTTCCTGACCGATCCCCAGTGGGTCGGCATCGATCCGGAGCGCCTGTATCCGTCCATCTACGAGGATGACGAGGAGGCGTTCGAGATCTGGAACAAGGACATCGGCATCCCGGCCGAGCGTATCTTCCGTTTTGGCAAGGCGGATAACTTCTGGGAGCACGGCTCCGGTCCGTGCGGCCCCTGCTCGGAGATCTATTATGACCGTGGCCCCGAGCACGGCTGCGGTAAGCCGGATTGCACGGTCGGCTGCGACTGTGACCGGTATATGGAGGTCTGGAACAACGTCTTTTCGCAGTTCGATAACGACGGCAACGGCCATTACAGCGACCTCAAGCAAAAGAACATCGACACCGGCATGGGGCTGGAGCGTCTGGCTTGCGTGGTACAGGGCGTCGGCTCGCTGTTCGACGTGGATACCGTCCGCAATATCACCAACAAGGTGTCCGAGATCGCGGGCAAGCACTATGGAGAGGGCGAAAAGACCGATGTTTCGCTCCGCGTCGTGACCGACCACATCCGCTCGACCGTCATGATGATCTGTGACGGTGTGATCCCCTCCAATGAGGGTCGCGGCTACGTGCTGCGCCGTCTGCTGCGCCGCGCCGCACGACATGGCAAGCTGCTCGGCATCGATCGGGCATTCCTGTCCGAGGTCGCCGATACCGTCATCCAAGAATCCGGCGGCGCATACCCCGAGCTGGTCGAGAAGCAGAACTATATCCACAAGGTCATCGAGAATGAGGAGGCCAGCTTCCAAAAGACCATCGATAGCGGCCTGTCCATCCTCAACGAGCGTATCGCGGCGGCGAAGGACAAGGAGCTGCCGGCGGCCGATGCCTTCCAGCTGTACGACACCTATGGTTTCCCGATCGACCTGACGATCGAGATCCTTGAGGAGCAGGGCATGACCACCGATCGCGCGGGATTCGATAGCCTGATGAACGAGCAGCGCGAACGCGCCCGCGAGGATCGCAAAAAGATGGGCGATCTGGGCTGGCAGAGCGAGGATCTCGGTCTGGACAAGTCCATCAAGACCCAGTTCGACGGCTATGAGACCTTGGGCGAGACCGCCAAGGTGCTGGCGATCGTCAATGAAGGCGAGCCGTCCGGCGCGGCGGCCAAGGGCGAGCAGGTCACGGTCGTGCTCGACCATACGCCGTTCTATGCGGAGATGGGCGGCCAGATCGGCGATCATGGCGTGCTGACCGGTAAAAACGGCGTGATGACCGTTTCTGACGTACAAAAGACCAAGGATGGCAAGTATATGCACATCGGCGTCGTCGTAGAGGGCGAGCTGTCCGTCGAGGACGAGGTCGAGGCCAAGGTCGATGCAGATCATCGGCAGGCGATCTGCCGTGCGCACACCGCGACCCATCTGCTGCAAAAGGCACTGCGCAAGGTGCTGGGCGACCATGTCGAGCAGGCAGGCTCGTATACGGCCAACGACCATATCCGCTTCGACTTCACCCACTTCGCTGCGATGACGGCTGAGGAGATCGAGCAGGTCGAGGCGCTGGTCAATGATGCGATCCTCGCTGGCAGCCCGGTCGTGACCGAGGAGATGTCCATCGACGAGGCCAAGAAGAAGGGCGCGATGGCGCTGTTCGGCGAAAAGTATGGCGCAGTCGTGCGCGTGGTACAGGCGGGCGACTCGATCGAGCTGTGCGGCGGCACCCATCTGGATAATACCGCCAAAGCGGGCATATTCAAGATCATCGGTGAGTCCTCGGTGGCTGCCGGTGTGCGCCGTATCGAGGCGGTGACGGGCAAGGCCGTGCTGAGATTTTTGAACGATCGGCAGCGCATCCTGACCGAGACGGCTACGGCGCTCAAGACCTCGCCGAGCGAGCTGATCGCCAAGGTCGATCAGACCATGGCCGATATGCACGCGATGGCCAAAAAGGTCGAGAAGCTCAATACCAAGGTCGCTTCGATGCAGATGGTCGATCTGCTCAATGTGTCTCGCGACATCAAGGGCGTGAACGTCGTCGCGACCAAGCTGGAGGATGTTTCTGCTGATGTGTTGCGCATGATGGGCGACGGCATCAAGGAAAAGGCGCCGAATCTGGTCGCTGTGCTGTCGGCTGTCAACGACGGAAAGGTGAGCCTGCTCTGCGTCTGCGGTGCAGAGGCCGTCAAGAAGGGCGCACACGCAGGTAAGATCATCAAGGAGGTCGCCAAGATCGTAGGCGGCGGCGGCGGTGGCCGTCCCGACAGCGCGACGGCGGGCGGTAAGCAGCCCGAAAAGCTCGAAGAGGCGCTCGAGTCGGTCAATAACATCGTTGACGCGCTGCTCTAAACCCGTTATACTGGTAACAGAAAGGAGCGGTTGGACTATGTCAGATTGTCTGTTCTGTAAGATCGTCGCCAGGGAGATCCCGTCCAAAAAGGTGTATGAGGACGAGCTGTGTTATGCGTTCTATGACATCGACCCTCAGGCGCCCACGCATTTTTTGGTCATCCCCAAGCAGCATATCTCATCCGTCGCTGCGGTGGATGCCTCGAATAGCGCGGTCGTCGCACACTGCTTCGAGGTGATCGCGAAGATCACCCGGGACATGGGTATCGGGAGCTTCCGTGTGGTCTCCAATATCGGGGAGCAGGCGGGACAGAGCGTGTTCCACTTGCATTTCCACGTGCTGTCCGGCCGTGATATGACTTGGCCGCCGGGCTGATACGGTAAAAAAGAAGTGACGCGAGCGTCACTTCTTTTTTCTAAGCAGATGGACGAAACAAGGGGAGGGAGGGGGACGCCGTGTACGAACGACCGCTCATCTATCTGGTGCCGCCGGCGGCCGCCGCACTGTATTGCGCGGTCTGCCTGGATCGTGCGCCCGGGCTGCACCTGTCACTGCTCCTGCTGGCGGCCTTTTTGGCCGGTGCTGTGCTGACGATCAAAAATGACCGTCTGTTCACCGCCCTGTGTATGATGGCTGCGGCAGCGTTCGCCTTTTCAGGCTTTGCTGTATTCCGCACGGTCGTGGTCGAACCGGTACGTGCGCTGGCGGGGCGGAACGCCATGATAACTGGTACGATACTGCGCGATCCCGACGTATATGAGGACAGTCAGCGTGTGATATTGGCCGTAGACGGTGGTGGGATACTGCCGCGCTCGTTCCAAATGCAGTGCTATCTGCCATTGACCG
>JAUNJI010000102.1 GCA_030533295.1 Eubacteriales bacterium | reverse complement strand
GACCTCCTCTATCCAATCGCCGGACGGGCGATCTCTATCGCCGCGTCCACCGAATCGAAAACGATCATACATACTATCCTTCTCTTCCTTTCAAGAGGATTGCCGGATGCAGCCTGCACCCGGTGCTCCATCCTATGCGTCTGCGCAGTCGTTGTTGCCAGTCTGCTCCTCCAACCGGGCGAAATACCGGCGATTATAGGCCACCGCCGGCGAGGACGGCCGAAAGACCGCCGCCCGCTCGTTCCACAAGGCCGCTTCGCGGTAGCGCCCCATGCGGTCATAGCAGACGCACAGCCCCAGACAGGGCGTATAACCGTAGCACGCCTGCTGCACGAAGCCGCCGTTCCGCGCATCCTGCGGGATACGCAGCGCGGTCTCATACCAGAAGGCGGCCTGCCGCAGCCGTCCCTCTGCCAGCTCGAGCGCAGCCAGCGCACAGCAGGTCTCTGCACGCGGGCTGTCCATAGCGAACGTGCGCACCAGCGCCTGTCGCGCCTGCTCCCGCTGTCCCAGCGCCAGCAGACCGTCGGACAAGCCCCTGCACGCCTCGATGCGATCCTCCACCCAGCCATCCGGCCGGTCGAGGAAGTCGGTGAACGCCTGCACGGCCGCGGCGTGCTGTCCGTGCGTCAGCAGCTCCCGCGCATAGTAGAACTGCCCGCGGGCATCCAGACGGCCATGCGCCGCCAACAGCTTTTGATAGATGCGCAGATTGCGCTCGCTGTCCCCTTCCCCCTGCTTGCGGTGCTCGACCGCCGCATCGCCGTACTGCACGCGGCCACAAGGCGTGATGCACTCATGCACCGCCCCCTGCCACCGAAAACCCGCTGCCCGGCGCAGCAGGCGCTCGCGATAATAGGTGAAGGTCGGCCGCCCCTGCTCGTCGAACGCCGTGTGATAGGGCAGCATCACGACATCGGTCGTGCCGTCGAGCGCGGCCTTGAGCGCTTGGAAACGCGCCCGATCGTCCGGGGCGATCACATCGTCCGCATCCAACCACAGGATGTAGTCCATCGTCGCCTGTGCGAAGGAAAAATCACGCGCAGCGGCGAAATCATCGCACCACGCGAAGGACAGCACGCGCCCATACCGCGCGGCGATCGCCGGTGTGTCGTCGGTCGAGCCGGTATCCACGACGATCACCTCGTCCACGATGTCGCGCACGCTGTCCAGACAGCGGGCGAGCACCGCCTGTTCATCCTTGACGATCATACACAAACTGATCTTTACCATCGTACTCCCTCCCGCTCAGTCTATGCAGCGGGACGCGCCGGTGGCGCGGGGGCGCGCAGCAAAAAACCGCCCTCCCGGCCAAAGGCGCCGGAAGGGCGGTTCGTCTTATCGCACTGTCGCTCACACCTGCTCTGCTGCGGCCAGTCGCTGGCCGTCGTAGCGCGTCACGTGGAAGGTATAGGGCATCGCGGTGGTCTCGAAGCCGATCTCGCGCAGCACGGCGCGGATGTCCTCGACCAGATGATAGTTGAAATCGCGCTGGGAGATCGAGACCTTGAGCGTATCCCGATACGAGCTGACCAAAATGCCGAACGGCTGGAAGGCGCACGGCAGGATCGCCGAATAATCCCGCACCAGCGGCTCCATGCTGGGCGGCAGCTTGAACTCGCCGATGTTGGTCAGGATGAAGCTATCGCGCCGGATATAGTCCCGCGCCTGCTGGCGCATCATCTGCTCCTTCTCGTCGATCGGCATATCCAGCTTATGCGACCGCGCCACGCGGTTGGCGTTCTTGAGCGCCCAGAACACCGCGTGCGGCAGGTTCTTCTGCGTGTCGAAATACGCCTTGCACGCCTGACACGCCTCGAGGAAGGGCAGCTTGAAATAATCATAGAAGAACGGCAGATCGAGGAGCGAGACGAAAAAGCGCGTCGTGCTCGTTTTGACATAGGCGCGCAGATCCATCGGCACCTCGGCGATGATCGGCTCGGTGCGGTCGGTGCCCTCGTAATAGGTGCGGTACATCCCCATCGAGATCGCGGTCATAAGGAAGGTCATCGGGGTGACGCCGTTGCCGCGCGTATAGGCCAGCAGCTGCGGCAGCGACAACGTCAGCTCGGTGGTCAGCTCATCGTCGTCGTTGGCGCTGTCGTATTCCGGCATATGGAAGGCGGGCACGTCCGGATGGTGATCGGCATCCGACTGCGGCATCCCGCGCAGGCGCAGATAGCCATCCTCGCAGTCCTCGGGCTTGAAGGACGTCTCGTTCGTGCGGATGCGGCCGGGCTGCACATCGTGTCCCATGCCCTTGAGATAGTAATACAGGATGGTGCGGATGAACTGGTCGAAGCCGCGTCCGTCCGAGATGCAGTGCTGGTATTCCAGATAGATCGTATCGTCCTTATAGCCGCACAGGAACAGATACCCGTTGGTATCGTCCGAGCCGATATAGTAAGGCGAGCGGTCGTCCATCGGCAGCACGACGGGCGGCTTTTCGATGATATAGTAGCGGTAGCGCGTTTCGCCGCGCACCAGCCCCAGACCGAACTGCGGATAGCGCTCGAGCGTCGTGCGCACGGCCTCCAGCAGCACGTTCGGATCGACGGGCTCGGTCATGCGGATGATGTGGCGCGGCGCCGTGGTCAGATCCTTGTGGGTGGCGTACATAAAGATCGCGCCGTAGCTGTCTACGTTCAGCAGCGCGTTCCGGGATGCAAGATCCATAGCAGGTACCTCCGTTCGATGCGGTTTATCGTTCTCTTTTATTATAAAGTTTTTGAACACAAAAAAACAGGGGATAAACGATGAAAAATGAACACTTCTGCCCCCAAATATTGGGGAAAACCGATGGACGAGGGCGGCCGCTCTTGACATCCCGCCCCCTGCTGTGCTATGTTGATACGTGGCGACTGCCCGACGTACCAAGCCCTGCCCCTGCTGGCATCGATCTTGGCGATGTATTTCGTTATCGCTGACACTCGCGTGCCAGCTCTGTGTATTGGAGGTATGCTCTTTGAAACGACTCGAAACGATCTGGAAAGGGACGGCGCTCTGTTTGGCGATCGCGGTCCCGTG
>JAUNJI010000101.1 GCA_030533295.1 Eubacteriales bacterium | reverse complement strand
CCCTCTTGTCCGCCGCGCCGCGCAGGCGCACCGTTCCCCGCGGCTCGCAAGCCGCGGAACCCCCGCCCGCCGCAGCGGGCGAAATCCCCCAGCCCGTGGGAAACGGACGACCCTTCCGCCTGTCAAGGCGAACCCCCCACGCCCCCATGGGGGCGTATTTTTCCATCATCTTTGGGGTGAAAGGAGCACCACCATGCCGGCATTGGACGACAGCATCCAGCACGTTTCGGGCATCGGCCCCAAAAAGACCGCGCTGTTCCAAAAACTGCACATCTCCACCCTCCGCGACGCGCTCGAGACCTACCCCCGCGACTACGAGGATCGCACCCGCATCACCCCCATCGCAGACACCGCCTCCGATGGCAAATACGCCCTCCGCGCGGTCGTCGGCACCCAGCCCAAGCTCAGCCGCCTGCGCCGCGGGCTGACGCTGGTCAAATGCACGATCTTCGACAGCTCCGGTTCGCTGTCCGTCACATGGTTCAACAGCCCCTACGCCGTTTCGCTCGTGCGCGTGGGCGAGGAATACCTGTTTTATGGGCGCATACAAGGCGCTGGCCGGACACGCGCCCTCGTTTCGCCGCAGGTCGAGCCGATCGCGCCCGGCGACGACCGCCCCGGTCGGATCGTGCCGGTCTACCCGCTGACCGCCGGGCTGACCCAGCGCGACCTCGCCCGCGTGACCGAGGCCGCGCTCGACGCCGTGCCGGGCGACTGGCCGGATCCCCTGCCCGCGCCGCTGCGCGCCCGCTACCGCCTGCTGGACGCGGCCGATGCCCTCGCCGCGATCCACCGCCCCCAGACGACGGGCGAGGTCGCCGAGGCGCGTCGCCGCATGGTGTTCGAGGAGCTGTTCCTGCTCTGCTGCGGCTTGCAGCAGCTCAAGGAGCGCCGCCGCGACGACCCCGGCATCCCCTTCGCCGCCGACGGGCTGGCGGCCTATCTGGCTGCCCTGCCCTTCGCGCCCACGGGCGCACAGCGCCGCGCGATCGACCAGATCGCCGCCGATTGTGCCTCCGGCCGCCCGATGAACCGGCTGGTGCAGGGCGATGTCGGCTCGGGCAAGACGATCGTGGCGGCGGCGCTGTGTGCGCTGGCCGCGCAAAACGGCTGGCAAGCCGCCTTCATGGCGCCGACCGAGATCCTCGCCGCCCAGCACGCGGCCACGCTCACGCCGCTTTTCGCCCGGCTCGGCATCGCCTGCACGCTGCTCACCGGCTCGATGACCGCCGCCCAAAAGCGCACCGCCCTCGCCGCGATCGAGAGCGGCGCGGCGCAGGTCGTGATCGGCACGCACGCGCTGATCCAGCAGGGCGTGACCTTCCACCGGCTGGGCGCGGTCGTCGCCGACGAGCAGCACCGCTTCGGCGTGGCGCAGCGCGCCGCGCTGTCAGCCAAGGGAAACGCGCCGCACATCCTCGTCATGTCGGCCACGCCGATCCCGCGCACGCTGGCGCTGCTGCTCTATGGCGATCTGGATGTGTCCATCTTGGACGAGCTGCCGCCCGGCCGCCGCCCGGTCGAGACCTATGCCGTCGGACAGACCATGCGCCGCCGGATCACCGCCTTCATCGACAAGCAGATCGCCGCCGGTGGGCAGGTCTATGTCGTCTGTCCGCTCGTCGAGGAGGGCGAGACCGACCTGCGGAGCGCCGAGCAGCACGCCAAGGAGCTGCATACCGCCCTGCCGCACCGCCGCATCGCCGTGCTGCACGGGCGCATGAAGGACGCCGAAAAGACGCGCGTCATGCAGGCGTTCGCCGCCCAGCAGGTCGATATTTTGGTCGCCACGACCGTGATCGAGGTGGGCGTGGACGTGCCCAACGCCGGTCTGATGGTGGTCGAGGACGCCGACCGCTTCGGCCTGTCCCAGCTCCACCAGCTCCGCGGACGGGTCGGACGCGGGTCGCGCCAGTCCTATTGCGTGCTGTTCGGCGCGGACAAGGGCGCGACGGCGCGGGAACGCCTCAAGATCCTCTGCCGCACCAACGACGGCTTCGAGATCGCCCGCGCCGACCTCGCCCAGCGCGGACCGGGCGACTTTTTCGGCCAGCGGCAGCACGGCCTGCCCGCCCTGCACGTGGCCGACCCGGTCGCCGACCTCGCGCTCATGCAGGCCGCCCGCGAGGAGGCCGAGGCGATCCTATCCGCCGACCCCCAGCTGGCGGGTTATCCCCTGCTCCGCGACCGCGTGCAGCGGCTGCTCGCCGCCGAGCAGGACGGCGCGTTCAACTGACCCAGACCGCCCGCACAGGCTCGATAGCGCTGCGCGGGCGGTCGTGCGTTATGTTGGCGTGTTTTGTGTGCGTTTCCAGTCCAGATAACCTTGCAGGATCAGCGACGCGGCCACCGCGTCCACCGTCTGCCGGTGCTTTTTGGCCTTTTTGCCGCTTTGGTGCAAGATCTCGTGCGCGGCGACCGTCGTGCGGCGCTCGTCCCACAGCGTGACGGGCAGCCCCGTCCGCGCCCGCAGCGCGTCGGCCAGCGCCTCGCATTTTTGTGCACGCGGGCCGATCGAGCCGTCCATGTTTTTCGGCCAGCCCAGCACGATCTCGTCGATCGCGTGCGCGGCGACGAAGTCGGTCAGCGCATCGAGCAGCTTGTCGTAGTTCCATTCGTGGATGACGCGCGGCGAGCCCGCCAGAAAGCCCGACGGATCGGACACCGACAGCCCGGTGCGCGCATCGCCGTAGTCGATACCTAAAATACGCATATGTGTTCTCCTGTATCTATATCAGATGAACAAAAGTACAGTTTACAAGGGACTACACAGAGTAACGGTCTGACGGGTGGTGTGCCGCCCGTCAGATTTTCCATGTGATGTTTAGGCTGTCGCTTGTGGCGGCGATAGTGGTAATCATCAAATCCACCACCCGCCGCTTATCATCAAAAGATACATTCTCCCATGTGTCAAGGTAGCCGGAAATTTGATTGACCTGTTCCGGGCTGATGGCTTCCACTGTCAACTCCGCTATCTGCTTTACAAGTTCCTGCTTGCGTCCGTCCAGTTCCGCTATCTTCACATTCACATAG
>JAUNJI010000040.1 GCA_030533295.1 Eubacteriales bacterium | reverse complement strand
CTTCTGCCCCTTGGAAAAACGAGGCAGATCGTTTTGCATCCTGTTGATCAGATCGTTCATGCTCGTCCTCTCTCCCGCCCTTTTTTCCCTTCTATTGTAAGCGGTCTGCTCGGTAAACGCAAGATGTTTTCATCGGTCACGGGTATCCGCGGCGATCTCTTGCAGATAGGCCAGCTCGTCATCGGTCAGATCGCGCCATGCGCCGCTCTTGATCCCGGGGTCGAGCGGCAGCGTGCCGATCGCCACGCGCTTGAGGCGGCGCACCTCCAGCCCGCACTGCTCGCACATCTTGCGGATCTGGCGGTTGCGCCCCTCGTGGATCGTCAGGCGCAGCTTGGCGCTCTGCTCGTCCTGCTCCAAGATGACGATCTCGGCCGGACGGATCGCATAGCCGTCGATCGTCATCGGCTCGGCCAGCCGCGGGATATTGGCCAGCTGTCCGCGCACGCGCACCTCGTAGTGCTTGTCCACCTCATGCCGGGGATGGGTGAGCGCGTGCAGCAGCGCACCGTCGTTGGTCAGCAGCAGCAATCCCTCCGAGTTATAGTCCAGCCGCCCCACCGGCACGACGCGCGCGCCGCAGCCGCGCACCAGATCGGCCACGGTCTTGCGGCCGCGCTCATCGCGCATCGTGCTCACATAGCCGCGCGGCTTATAGAGCATCAGGTAACGCTTGCGCTCGGCCGCGCCGAGCGGCCGCCCGTCCACCGCCACGCGGTCGCGCCGCGGATCGGCGCGGTCGCCCAGTCCGGCGACCCGGCCATCGATGGTCACGCGACCCGCCCGGATCCAATTTTCCGCCTCGCGGCGCGAGCACAGCCCGGCCTGCGCCAGCAGCTTTTGCAGTCTTTCCTCCATGTCGTCCTCTCCCTCGTCGTCTGTCTCATTTGGTCATGCGGCGCCGCGCAGCCGCGCGAGCAGCCGTTCGGCCAGCCCCATCTGCTCGGGCACCAGCAGCACCGCCCCGCCGTAGCGCAGCCCATCCCGCGCCAACGCCCGTCCGCCCAGCCGGTATTCGATCTGCCCGGCCTGCGCGGTCTGCACCACCGGCGCATAGCAGATCCGCTCGCCGTAGCGCACGATCTCGAGCTGCTCCCGCTCGCCGGGCAGCAGATAGACCGTCACCGTGTGGTCGGCGAGCAGCGGCACGCTGTCTGCCTCGCCGCCGAACACGCGCTGCGTCGCGATCGCCTCGCCCGCCTGGTGCAGCGTGACCGGCGCATACTGCGCGAAGCCCGCATCGAGCATCGCCCGGTGGTCGTCCCAGTCGTTCGGGTCGTTGAGCGTGACCGCGATCAGCGTGCGGCCGTTGCGCTCGGCCGCCGACACCAAACAGCGCCCCGCCGCGCGGGTGTAGCCGGTCTTGACGCCGATCGCCCCGTCATACTGCGCCAGCAGGCGGTTGTGGTTGGTCAGCGTCCGGTCGCCCACCGTGTAGCGCTTGGTGGCGACGATCTGGCGGAACACCGGGTCGCGCAGCGCGGCCGCCGTGATCGCGGCCAGCTCACGCGCGGTGGTGTAGTGCGTGTCGCTCGGCAGCCCGTTGGGGTTGTCGAAGTGCGTGTCCCGCAAGCCGAGCGCCGCCGCCTTGGCGTTCATCTTGTCCACGAACGCCTGATAGCCGCCGCACTCGCCCGCGATCGCCACCGCCGCATCGTTGCCGGATTCGAGCATCAGCCCGTACAGCGTGTCGCGCAGGGTGAGCGTTTCGCCCTCCCGCAGGTACATGGACGAGCCCTCGACCTGCGCGTAGCTCTTTTTGACCGTGTAGCTGCGGTCGAGATCGCCCTCGCCCAGCGCGACGAGCGCGGTCATGATCTTGGTCGTCGAGGCCATCGGCAGCCGCGCATCCGCGTTCTGCTCGAACAGCACCGCCCCGGTATCCGCATCGATCGTCACCGCGGCGGCGGCGTCCACCGCGCCCGCGCTCAGCCTGCACAGCACGCCCAGCAGCAGGCCGCACAATATCCTTTTCAATCTGGCACCTCTCCCCTGCATAACAAAACCTACTCATCCACAAGCATGAGTAGGTTTTGCGGGAAGGCGCGGCATTATTCTCCGTCGTCCGGTGTGCGCGGTGCGCTGTCCTCCGCCTTGCCCCGATAGCCCTCCACGAAGCTGGATACCTTGTTGATCGCGCCCGGGATCATCTCGACCAGGCGATCGACCGTGTTGGAGGCCTGTGCGTTGACGCCGAGGATGTTGGCGCTGCCATCCCGCCCGATGATGAGGAAGCACACCGGGGACACGGTCACGCCTGCGCCACCGCCGCCGCCAAAGGCCAGCGGCGCGTTCTCCGGCGTATGCTTGGGCGCGAAATCGCTGCCGCCCGAGGCAAAGCCGAACGTCACCTTGGAGACCGGGATCACGGTCGTCCCGTCCGCCGTGGTGATCGGCTTGCCGATGATGGTATCGACGTCCACCATCTCCTTGATCTTGGCCATGGTCTCGGTCATCAGGTCGCTGATCGGATGCTCATTCATGTGCTATCGCCTCTTCTTTCTTGACAAGTCGTTTATAGGTCCGGTACAGTTCGCCTGCGTGCCGCAGCAGCACGAGCACCAGCCGCAGCGGGCGCAGCGAAGCATATACCGTGAACGCCCATTCGGTGTGATCGGACTCGAAATCCGCGTCTACGTCCACGTGATAGTCGTGCATCTCGAAAGTATTCTCCAAAAACGGCACCAATATGCCGCTGATCGCCGCCGATGCGCCCAGCAGCAGCCCGGTGCGGGCGGCATCGTCCGTGCCGATCCGCGCACGCACGCGCAGACGGCTGATCCGGAGCTCATCGGTCAGCTCGCTGAGCAGCGTGAGCGCCAACGAGAGCAGCTCGCCGATGTCCAGCGCCTCTTTGTTGAGAGAATACACGTATTTTTTCTTTTTTTCGCGCGGCGCGGCCTCGTCCGGCGGCGGCGCGGCCGGCTCAGGCTTTTTGCGCAGATGGCGGGGCGGCGGCCAGACCGGGATGCGGATCGCCCCGTACCGCGCCTCGACGCTCACCTGCCCGTTGACGCCCACGGCCTCCACGCCGGTGCGCACCCACGACAGCAGCAGCGCGAGCACGAGCAGCGCTGCCGGCAGCCCCAGCAGTATCTTGAGCACTACGGCCATATCTGCCTCACTCCGCTCCCTCCTGCCCGCCTGCGTCCCCGTCCGGCGCGGGCGCTGTCTGCGCGTCGTCCGTCAGCGCGGGCAGCGCAGGCAGCTCGTCCAGCTCATGCAGCGCGAACGTGCGCAAAAACACCTCGGTCGTGCGGTACAGGATCGGCCGCCCGGGCACGTCCATGCGCCCGGCCTCCTCGATCATGCCCTTTTCCACCAGTCCGGCCACCGTGCCGCCCGAATCGACGCCGCGCAGCTGATCGATGAACGCCCGCGTCACCGGCTGGCGATAGGCCACGATGGCCAGCACCTCGAGCGCCGCCGGGGACAGCGCAGGCGGGCGGCGCGTCTCGGTCACGCGGCGGGCCGCGTCGGCATACGCCGGTCGCGAGCCGAGCTGGAGCTTGTCCTCCAGCCGCAGCAGCACCAGACCGCGCTGCTGGCCGTCATAGTCCCGCTCGAGCGCGGCAGCGGCCTCGAGCAGCGCTTCGCGCGTGGTGTCCAGCGCCTCCGCCAGCCGCTCGACCGGCACCGCGTCGCCCGCCGCGAACAGCACGGCCTCCAGACCGGCCTCCAGTTGGGTCATGCGGTGTCATCCTCCTTCATCGCCTGTCAGCGTCAGCTCGACCGCCTCGCCCTCGCCCTCCAGCCGGATCCGGCGATCCTTGGACAGCTCGAGCACGGCCAGAAAGGTCGCCACGATCTCCGAGCGGCTGCGGGCATCCTCGAACAACCGGCGAAACGGCAAACGCGCCTGATGCAGCAGCCGCCGCAAGATCGCGGCGACCCGCGTGCCCACCGGCACGGGCTCGCGCCCGACGATGCCGCGGAACGCGCTGGCCGGCGGCGGCACGCGCCGCTGGGTGCGGCGCAGCATCCGATCGGCCGCCCGCAGCAGGTCGCTCACCGTGTGGTGATAGACGCGCGGCGCGTCGCCGAGCAGCTCGGGCGGCTTGACCAAAATATCGCGGCCGACCTCGCCCTGCTCGCGCAGATAGGGCGCGACCGCCTTCATCCGCTGGTATTCCAGCAGCGTTTCGACCAGCGCAGCACGCGGGTCGTCGTCCTCCTGCTCCTGCTGTTGCCGCGGGAGCAGCATCCGGGATTTGATATACAGCAGCTGCGCGGCCATCGCCACGAAGTCACCGGCCACATCCAGATCCATCGCCTCGGCGCTGTGCAGCACCTCCATATATTGATCGAGGATCGCCGCGATCGGGATGTCGTAGATGCTCACCTTGTTCTTAGCGATCAGGTGCAGCAGCAGGTCGAGCGGACCGTCGAAATGTTCCAGATGAAATTCCATGCGGCCACCCGCTCAAACGAACAGCAGCGCGATCCGCGCGGCCGCCCCCAGCAGCAGCCTGTCCGCTGCGACGATCAGGCCGTCCAGCCAGCCGAAATACAGCGCGGCGATGAACACCAGCAAGATCGCGCCCCGGTACTGCTGGAGCTTGCTCGTCCACGAGAACGGCAGCAGCGCATCGACCACGCGCGAACCGTCCAGCGGGTGCACCGGGATCAGGTTGAACACGCCCAGACCGACCGACAGCGTCGCGGTATAGCCCAAAAACAGCAGGAGCACCAGCAGGAAGGCCGCCGCGCCGTGCACGGCGAGCTGGCCGGTGGTCAGCAGCCCCAGCAGCAGATAGATGCCGTTCGTGCCCATGGCGAACACCTGCGGGCCGATCAGCCAGTCGCCCAGCAGCAGATAAGCCGTGAACGCGAGCAGCGCGGTGACGAAATTGGCGACAGGGCCTGCCAGCGCGGTCAGCGCCATGCCCCGTCGGCGGTCGCGAAAGCGCGAAATATCGACCGGCACCGGCCGCGCCCAGCCAAAACCGAACAGCAGCAGGCACAAAAAGCCGATCGGATCGATATGCGCCAGCGGCGACAGCGTGATCCGCCCGGAATCGTGCGCCGTGCGGTCGCCTTGCAGATAGGCGGCTGCACCGTGCGCCGCCTCATGCACGGACAAGCACAGCACGATCGCCGGCAGCGACAACGCGAGCACGATCAGCGCCATGCGCAGATCACCGCTCATCAAGATCCTTAACAGCAACGATGTTCCCTCCTGTGACCGGACAGGCGCAGCCGGTATGCGGTGCTGCCCGTCCTCTCGATCCGCCCGCGCGCCTGTCCGATGCCGGAGCAGGGCGCTGGGCGGGACGTGCGCTCCATAAAAGGAGCGGTATCGCGAAAATACTGTTACCAGTATAGCACAACAGCGCCCTATTGTCACCTTTTTCTTTGCGCTGCGGCCGACGATATGGGGCGTGCGCCCGTCTGCGCCGTCCCCGTTCGGCGGCGACGCGGGTCGCCCGCCGTTTCCTTAACGATCTGTTAACATTCTTCCCCCATACTTTTCTGTTATAATAACGATATAGTACGATAGACCGTGGGCGGCAGCGGCTTGCCGCCGCGGCACAGGAGGGATCCCATTTGTCCGGCAAGCTGCCCAAAGACCAGCTCTTTTCCTTTTCTCTGCGCGACCTGCTGATCTTCTGCGCGATCTATTGCAGCGCGGTCGCGCTGTGCATCCTGCTCCGCATGGCGGACAGCGCGGAGGGCTTCGCCTTCCCGGTGTTCGTGCTGGCCGTGCTGCTGATCTCGCGCTTCACGAACGGCTATCTGTTCGGCACGCTGGCGGCGCTGCTGAGCGTGGTCGGCATCAACTACATCTTCACCTATCCCTATTTGGCGTTCGATTTCACGCTCTCGGGCTATCCGCTCACCTTTTTGACCATGCTGGGCGTTTCGCTCGTCACCTGCACGATGACGACCAAGATCAAGCAGCAGGATCGCCTGCGGGCGGAGACCGAAAAGGAAAAGATGCGGGCGGGGCTGCTCCGCTCGGTGTCGCACGACATCCGCACGCCGCTCACCTCGATCGTGGGCGCGACCTCGACCGTGCTGGAAACGCCCGACCTGCCCCGCGCCGAGCAACGCGCCCTGCTCGAGGACGCGCGAGACGAAGCGCAGTGGCTGATCCGCGTGGTCGAGAACCTGCTCTCCATCACCCGCATGGGGGACGACAACGCCCGGCTCGTCAAGCAGCCCGAGGCCGCCGAGGAGGTGCTCGGCGCGGCCGCGCACAAGTTCCACAAGCGCTTCCCCGCCGTGCAGGTCACGGTGTCCGTGCCGGACGAGCTGCTGCTCGTGCCGATGGACGCGATCTTGATCGAGCAGGTGCTGTCCAATCTGCTGGAGAACGCCGCCATCCACGGCGAAACGACCACGCAGATCCGCCTGTCCGCCGCGCCGGACGGCGACTACGCCCAGTTCATCGTGCAGGATAACGGCCGCGGCATCCCCGCGCGCGAGCTGCCCCACCTGTTCGACGGCACGCGCAGCCACACCGCCCCGCCCTCGGGCGACGGCAAGCGCGATCTGGGGCTCGGCCTTTCGGTGTGCATGGCCATCGTGCAGGCGCACGGTGGTACGATACAGGCAAAAAACCTCGCTGACGGTGCGCGATTCACGTTCCGCCTACCGCTTTCCGAAAAGGAGCTGCAATGACTATGAACATCCGAGAAAAGATCTTGATCGTGGAGGACGAAAAGAGCATCGCGCATTTCATCTCCACCATCCTCATCTCCAACGGGTATGAGACCATCCTCGCGCGCAGCGGCGCAGAGGCGATGACCATGGCCTCCTCGCACTGCCCCGATCTCATCATCCTCGATCTCGGCCTGCCCGATATGGACGGCATCGAGGTGCTGCGCAGCCTGCGGACTTGGTCGAGCCTGCCCGTCGTGGTCGTTTCCGCCCGCTCGCACGAGCGCGACAAGGTCGAGGCGCTCGACCTCGGCGCGGACGACTACCTGACCAAGCCCTTCGGCACCGCCGAGCTGCTCGCCCGCGTGCGCAACGCGATCCGCCACACGCGCACCACCTCGCCCAGCGGCGAGATCGCCCAGCGCGGCACCTACACGGTCGGCGAGCTGACCATCGACTACAACAAGCATCAGGTGCTGCTGCGCGGCCAGAACGTCCACCTGACGCTCAGCGAGTTCCGTCTCGTCGCGCTGCTGGGCAAGTATGCCGGCCGGGTGCTGACCTATGATTACATCATCAAGGAGCTGTGGGGGCCGCGGGCGAGCGGCAACAACCAAATCCTGCGCGTCAACATGGCCAACATCCGCCGCAAGATCGAAAAGAACCCCGCCGAGCCGGAATATCTGTTCACCGAGGTGGGCGTGGGCTACCGCATGGCCGAAAACGACGACTGAGCGGCTGCCACCGGCGAAGATCGCCGCACGACCGCGCAGATCGTTGTTCAAACAACATACAAATCATGTCCGATGGGCTACAATAGGGTCACATCAAAAAAATCGCACGGAGGATCAGGATATGGTACGCAAGATCATCACGATAGACGAAGAAAAATGCAACGGCTGCGGCCTGTGCGCCAATGCCTGCCACGAGGGCGCGATCGGCATGATCGACGGCAAGGCGCATCTGCTGCGCGACGACTACTGCGACGGGCTGGGCGACTGCCTGCCGGTCTGCCCGACGGGGGCGATCACCTTCACCGAGCGCGAGGCGGCGGCCTATGATGAGGCCGCCGTGCAGCAGAACCTCAAAGCACGCGCACAGCAGGCGCAGGCGCCCATGGGCTGCCCCGGCAGCCGGGCACGGGCGATCGAGCGCGCGCAAGCGCCGCAGACACCGGCGGCCGCGCCGACGCTGTTCTCCCAGCTCCGCCAGTGGCCGGTGCAGATCAAGCTCGCGCCGATCAATGCACCGTATTTCAACGGCGCCAACCTGCTGGTGGCCGCCGATTGCACGGCTTACGCCTATGCGAATATGCACCAGGACTTCATGCGCGGCCGCATCACGCTGATCGGCTGTCCCAAGCTGGACGACATCGATTACAGCGAAAAGCTGACCGCGATCATCCAGCAGAACGACATCAAGAGCGTGACCATCGTGCGCATGGAAGTGCCCTGCTGCGGCGGGATCGAGTATGCCGTGCGCACCGCGCTGCAAAGCAGCGGCAAGTTCCTGCCGTGGCGCGTGGTGACGGTGACGACCGACGGCGCGCTGCTTGATATGTGATCCAAACGGTGGTATACTGGCCAAAGGCTGGTATACCACTTTTCTTTTCCGGAGGGACTGCATGAACACCTTGTCTGTCATCCACGACTTCATCCGCCGCCACGTGCAGCCGGGCGCGTGCTGCATCGACGCGACCGCAGGCCGCGGCCGCGATACCGCGCTGCTGTGCCGTCTGGCCGGGCCGACCGGGCGCGTGCTGGCCTTCGACATCCAGCGCGAGGCGCTCGAGCAGACCCGGGCGCTGCTGGCCGCCGAGGGGCTGCACGCCGCGCTGCTCCACGCCAGCCACGCCGATCTGGCGCAGTACACTGCGCCCGGCAGCGTCGATTGCATCGTGTTCAACCTCGGGCGGCTGCCGGGCGGCGACCCGCACCTTTTCACCACCACCGCCTCCACCCTACCTGCGATCGACGCCGGGCTCGAACTGCTCCGGCCGGGCGGCGTGATGGCGATCGCCCTATACTACGGCAAGGAGAACGGCTATGCGGAAAAGGACGCCGTCCTCGCGCATCTGGCGACGATCGACAGCCGCCGGTTCACCGTGCTGTCCTGCACATGGCTCAACCGCGGCGGCGACCCGCCGCTGCCCATCCTGATCTGGAAGGATGCGCCGTGATCTCCCGCCCGGGCGCACCGCGCCGTGCGGCTCGCGCGGAAAACCGCCCTGTCGCTGTGAAGTGCCCCCAAAAGACCGCCCCGCAGAGGGCGGTATTTTTTTCCTTGCCATATCGTTTGCTTTTTCGCGCGACCGGTGGTACGATAAGCAAGACGAGCGATCGCTTTACCTTTGAAGGAGGTTTTTTTATGGAGCTTCATCCCGATATACGTGCGCGGAAGGCCGAGCTGCTCGATAGCCTGTCTGCGCTGATCCAGATCGCCAGCGTGGCGGACACACCTGCACCGAACGCGCCCTATGGCGCGGCGGTCGCGCACTGCCTCAACGAGATGCTGGCGCTGTGCCGGCGGCTGGGGCTGCGCACCGGGCAGCTCGATCGCCGCGTCGGCTGGTGCGAATATGGCACGGGCGAGCAGATGATCGCCGTGCTCGGCCATCTGGATGTCGTGCCTGCGGGCGACGGCTGGCGCGAGTCCACGCCGTTTTCCGGCGAGATCAAGAACGGCCGCGTATACGGGCGCGGCGCGATGGACGACAAGGGGCCGATGGTCGCGGCGGTCTATGCGCTGGCCGCGCTCAAGGACGCGGGCTTCGTGCCCACGCGGCGGATCCGCGTGCTGTTCGGCACCAACGAGGAGACCGGCTGCGGCGATATGGCGTGGTACCGCACGCACGGCGGCGAGCTGCCGGTCATGGGCTTCACGCCGGACGGCGCTTACCCCATCATCAACGGCGAAAAGGGCATCTTCACCTGCACCTATGCCCACACGCTGCACCAGACCGACCGCCACTATATCCTGACCCGCTTCGAGGGCGGCACTGCGTCCAACGTCGTGCCGGATCATGCGGTGGCCGAACTGCGCTGCTCGGCGGACGCCGTCGCGCCGGTCGCGGGCGAGGGCATCACAGTCACGGCGCTCGAAAACGGCTGGCGCGTCGAGGCGCGGGGCGTATCCGCGCACGGCTCGACGCCCGAGCAGGGCGAAAACGCGATCGGGCGGCTGGCGATGGCGCTCGCGCAGCTCCCGCTCACCGGCGAGCTGGGCGAGTGCATGGCCTTTCTCGCCGGGCGCATCGGCATGGAGACCCGCGGCGAGTCGTTCGGGCTGGCCATGCGAGACGAGCTATCGGGCGATCTGACCGTCAACCTCGGCACGGCGGCCTTCGCGCGGGATACGCTGTCGCTGTCGCTGTCGATCCGCTACCCGGTCACGCTGACCAAGGACGCGGTCTATCCCCGCATGACGCGGGCGTTCGCGCTGGGCGGCTTCGCCGAGGTCGCGCTGCACCACGACGCGGCGCTCTACGTCCCACCCGAGAGCGAGCTGATCGGCTGCCTGTCCCGCGTGTATGAGGCGCAGACCGGGCAGCCTGCCACGCTGCTGTGCATCGGCGGCGGCACCTATGCCAAGTCCATGCCCGGGCTGGTCGCCTTCGGACCGGCCTTCCCCGGCGATGTGGTGCGCGAGCACCAGCCCGACGAGTATATCGAGGTCGAGCGCCTGCTGCAAAACGCCGAGATGATCGCCGCCGCGATGGTCGAGCTGGCCAAATGACGCGGCGCAACCGACTCGCGCCCGCCCTGCGGCATTGACACGAAGCGGAGAAAAATGCTATAATCGTTGAATAGGCGGTATGATAGCCGTTCGCGGCTGTCATACCATCTGTTTTATCTCGATCGCATCGATCGTGCGGCAGGCCGCTCGGTTAGACGGTGCTGACACGCCCCGCGGCAGCACCTGCCCGATCGCACCAAGGAGGAAAAGCTGTGAAAAAACGTACCCGCGCGCTGGCGCTGCTGCTGGCCGTTTTGTTCGTCGTGCTGCTCGCGTGCTCGGCGGCCTATATCGCCGTCAACGCCACCCACGACCACATCGGCGAGCACTGTCCGATCTGCCAGCAGATCGCGGCGTGCCGACAGCTGCTCGAGCTGTGTGCGCTCGGTGTCGCCGCCGCGACCCTGACCGTTTTTATAGCCACGGTCGCCCGCGATCGGGTCGTCTGCGTGCGGTCGGTGCGCACCGGCCACACGCTGGTGTCCCTCAAGGTCAAGCTGTCTGATTGAACACAGGTTGCATCGCAAGGACGGGGCACGTCCCGGGTCGGCAGACCGGCCATCGGCCTCCCCTGCCCGACAGGGAACGGCCTTCGCCTTGCCTTTTTGTGTCCATTTTTCCGTTTCATCCCGATCTGGAGGTCATCATTTTATGCGTAAGATCCTTTCTGTATTGCTGTGCCTGAGCCTGTCGCTCGGCATCCTGTCCGGCTGCGGTACGGCGGCGACCGAAGCCGCAGCCCCCGCCCGGCAGGGCGCATCCGCGTCCGACGACGAGCTGCGGATCGTCACCACCATCTTCCCGCTCTACGATTGGACACGGGTGATCCTGGGCGACCGCATGGACGAGGTCTCGCTGACCATGCTGCTCGATAATGGTGTCGATCTGCATAGCTATCAGCCCACGACCGAGGATATGGTCACGATCGCCACCGCCGATCTGTTCCTCTACGTCGGCGGCGAGTCGGATAGCTGGGTCAAGGACGCCCTGCGGGAAACGACCGCGTCCGATGTCGTGGCCATCGATCTGATGGAGGTGCTGGGCGACCAAGCCAAGACCGAGGAGATCGTCGAGGGCATGGAGCATGACCACGATCATGACCACGACCACGACGACGATCACGATCATGACGACCACGACGAGCACGACCACGACGACCATGCCGACGAGGATCACGAGCACGGCGCGGACGAGGTGCACGACGAAGCCCATCATCACGACAACGACGAGCACTTCTGGCTCTCGCTGCGCTGCGCACAGACCCTGTGCACGGCGATCGCCGACCAGATCTGCGCCATCGATCCCGATCATGCTTCGCGCTATGCCGCCAACACCGCCGCCTATCTCGCTCAGCTGGCCGCGCTGGACGAAGCCTATACCGAGACCGTCGCGCAGGCATCGTCGAACACCCTGCTCTTCGCCGACCGATTCCCCTTCCGCTATCTGGCGGACGATTACGGCCTGACCTATTACGCCGCCTTCCCCGGCTGCTCGGCCGAGACCGAGGCCAGCTTCGAGACCATCGCCTTTCTCGCCGGCAAGGTGGACGAGCTCGGGCTGCACAGCATCCTGACCATCGAGGGCAGCGACCACAAGATCGCCGAGACCGTGTCCGCGGCCACCGCCACCAAGGATCAGACGATCCTGACGCTCGATTCGCTGCAATCCGTCACCGCCGACGACATCCAAAACGGCGTGACCTATCTCTCTGTGATGGAGGACGATCTGGCCGTCCTGCATGAAGCGCTCAACTAAGGAGGCACGATCCCTATGGCTTTGCTCACCTGCCAAGACCTCGCGCTGGGCTACGAGGGGAACGCGATCGTCGATTCGCTGAACTTTTCCGTCGAGGCCGGACAATATCTTTGCATCATCGGGGAAAACGGCTCCGGCAAGACCACCCTGATGAAAACGCTCCTGGGTCTGCGCGCGCCCATCCGCGGGCAGGTCGTGACCGGTGACGGCCTGACGCAAGACCAGATCGGCTATCTGCCCCAGCAGACCATCGTGCAAAAGGACTTCCCCGCCTCGGTGTGGGAGGTCGTGCTGTCGGGCTGTCAGGGGCGGTGCGGGCTGCGCCCCTTCTACCGGCGGGAGGAAAAGGCGCTGGCCGTCCGCGCCATGCAGCGCATGGACATCACTTCGCTCAAAGACCGCTGCTACCGCGATCTGTCCGGCGGCCAGCAGCAGCGCGTGCTGCTGGCGCGGGCGCTGTGCGCCACCCGCAAGCTGCTGCTGCTCGACGAGCCGGTGTCCGGCCTCGACCCCAAGGTGACGGCTGAGATGTACCAGCTGATCGAAACGCTCAACGCGCAGGACGGGATCACCATCATCATGATCTCGCACGACATCGCGGCCGCCGTGCACTATGCCACCCACATCCTGCACATCGGCGAGCACGTATTTTTCGGCACCAAGGCGGATTATCTGCGCAGCGAGGCCGGACAACTGCTCCAAGGAGGTGCATCCCATGCTTGACAAGCTGGTCTTTTATCTGCACTATCCCTTCGT
Organism: Eubacteriales bacterium; assembly: GCA_030533295.1. Taxonomy (GTDB): domain Bacteria; phylum Bacillota; class Clostridia; order Oscillospirales; family Butyricicoccaceae; genus Agathobaculum. The sequence continues at coordinate 3,809 of JAUNJI010000040.1, read as the reverse complement.
GCAGTATGCGCTGGTGGTCGGCGTGCTGATCGCCCTGTGCTCCTCGCTGCTCGGCGTGACGCTGGTGCTGCGGCGGTTCTCCTTCATCGGGGATGGGCTGTCCCACGTGGCGTTCGGCGCGATGGCGGTCGCCGCCGTGCTCAACATCACGAACGATATGCCGCTGATCCTGACCATCACCATCCTGTGCGCGATCTTGCTGCTGCGCACCGGGCAAAACACAGTGGTCAAGGGCGACGCCGCGATCGCCATGCTGTCGGTCGGTGCGCTGGCCATCGGCTACCTGCTGATGAACCTGTTCTCCACCTCGGGCAACGTGTCGGGCGACGTGTGCACCACGCTGTTCGGCTCGACCTCGATCCTAACGCTGACGGCGGGCGAGGTGCGGCTGTGCGCGATCTTGTCCATCGCCGTCGTCGTCATCTTCCTGCTGTTTTACAACAAGATCTTCGCGATCACCTTCGATGAGACCTTCGCGCAGGCCACCGGCACCAAGACCGCGGCCTATAACCTGCTGATCGCGGTCGTGATCGCGGTCATCATCGTGCTGGCGATGGATCTGGTCGGCTCGCTGCTGATCTCTGCGCTGGTGATTTTTCCCGCGCTGTCGGCTATGCGCCTGTTCGGGAGCTTTCGCGCGGTCACGCTGTGCGCGGCCGTGCTGTCGGTGATCTGCGCCTTTTGCGGCATCGTGCTCTCGATCCTCGTGGGCACGCCGGTGGGCTCGACCATCGTCGCAGCCGACATCGTGGTGTTCGGGCTGTCCGTGCTGATCGGGCGGCTGTGCAAGGGGGCGCGCGCATGAAACAGATCGCCCCTGCCCTTTGCGGCCTGTCGCTGCTGCTCGCGCTGACCGGCTGCGGCGGCCAGCAGACCGCCGCCACCCGCGCCGATGCGGCCGGCGGCACACGAACGGTCGAGTCGGTGCTGGACGAGCGGACGGCCGCTGCTGCGCCCGATGCGCCTGTGACCGATACACCGGCGACCGACGCGCCTGCGGCCGATGTGCCTGCGCCCGCCCCGGTCACGCCCCGATCGCCCGACGAGGTCGATGTCGATCTGACCGTGCTCAACAGCACGATGGTATATGCCGAGGTCTATAACATCATGATGTCCCCGGAGGACTACATCGGCAAGGTCATCAAGATGAGCGGCCTGTTCTATCCGGGCACCGATCAGGAGCAGACCCAGTTCTACCCCGCCTGCCTGATCCAGGATGCCACCGCGTGCTGCGCACAGGGGATCGAGTTCCTCCTGCCCGGCGCATCCTACCCGGAGGACTACCCCGCGATCGGCTCGCCCATCACGGTATCGGGCACCTTCGCGACCTATGAGGAGGATGGCGTGCTGTACTGCCATCTGATCAACGCAGCGCTCGTCTGAGGCCGCTGCGCTCCGCCAAACACACACGCGCCCCGTCTGACCCCTATGGGTCGGACGGGGCTTCTTGCTACCTAAGTGGGGCGGCTGTGCGCTCATCCCGCGCCCAGCGCGGCGCGAAACGCCATCCAGTCAGCCGTGTGCTCGACGAATGGGATCGGACAGGTCTTGCCTGTCACGTCGTAATGGCGGAGCACGTGTGCGGCCGGGATCGCATACTGCGCCATGAGCTGCTGCACCAGTGCGCGGGCGTGCTGCACGGTCGCACGGTCGAACACATAGCGTCCCGCGCGCTGCTGGCTGCACAGCGCGACCCCGATGCTGTTCGCGTTGCGGCAAGCGGGATGGTGATACGCCCGCCTGCTGCCGCAGTGCCACGCGATCTGCTGCGCGGCGACGCTCTGCCACACGCCCTGCGCGTCCACATAGTAATGCACCGAGCGCCCCAGCGCCCGCGCCGCCGCCTGCGCCGCCCAGTCCGCCGCCGTGCCGCCGGTCGTGCCGTGCAGCACCAGATAGTCGATCGCGTCCTTGCCGCGCGTCGCCGGTGTCCAGCTCCCCGCGGCTGCCTGCCAAGATCGGATGTCCATTTTTCTCGACCTCCTTTTATGACAGCGCGAAAAAGCCGCCCCGATCGACCTGTTTTGATCCATCGGGACGGCTGTGCGGGCGTGCAAGGTCAAATGATCGCCCGATCGGGCGCGTCTGCGCACAAAAAAGGACGGTGTGACCGCGGTCACACCGTCCTTTCGCTTTCCTACGACCGGTACGGTCGCAAAACAGCTTGCTCTTAGTAGTTCTCCGCCTTCAGCTCGAAGTACGCCTGCGGATGCGCGCACACCGGGCAGACCTCGGGCGCCTGCTTGCCCACGACGATGTGGCCGCAGTTCGAGCACTGCCAGATGCAGTCGCCCTCGCGGGAGAAGACGATCTTGTCCTGCACGTTGGAGAGCAGCTTGCGGTAACGCGCCTCGTGCTCCTTCTCGATCTCGCCGACCTTCTCGAACAGGAACGCGATGTCCTCGAAGCCCTCCTCGTGCGCCTCCTTGGCGAAGGTGGCGTACATATCGGTCCACTCGTAGTTCTCGCCCTCGGCCGCGTCGAGCAGGTTGGTCGTCGTGTCGCCGATGCCGCCGTTGAGCAGCTTGAACCAGATCTTGGCGTGCTCCTTCTCGTTGTTCGCGGTCTCCTCGAAGATCTTGGCGATCTGAACGAAACCGTCCTTCTTCGCCTTGGATGCGTAGTAGGTGTATTTGTTGCGCGCCATCGACTCGCCGGCGAAAGCCGTCTGGAGGTTCGCTTCGGTCTTACTGCCCTTCAAATTTGCCATGATAACATTCTCCTCACTTGTTTATATTTTTCGCGCAGCGCTGTCGCTGCCCGAAAGCGACTGGTTTTCTCTGCACCGTTGGCACACGCCCTCGAACAGGATGTCGTACCGCTCGACCTCCACGCCGGAGGCATCCTCCACCCGCGCGAGCAGATCATCGATCAGCGGCATCTGCACATCGAACACTGCGCCACAGCGGCTGCACCGCACATGATAGTGCTCCTGCACGTTGTAGTCGAAGCGATCGGCGCCGTTGGCCACCGGCACGCGGCGGATCTCGCCTTGACAGACGAGCTGATTGAGATTGCGGTATACCGTCGCCTTGCTGATCGAGGGATGCTCGGCCGCGACCGCGGCATACACGGTATCCGCAGTTGGATGGTCATGCATCCGCAGCACAGTTTGCAGAACGATCTGCCGCTGCACTGTATTTCTGGTCTGCATCATTTCCACCTGCTTTCTAATTAGTATCTCGTCTTAATTAGATTATAGTGTCATTTGCTTGCGATGTCAAGCCCTTGGTGGAAAAAATCATGCGCCGTTCGGCCGCTGCGCGACGATACCCTGTTATCATATACTATTTCTGCCCCAAAAAGCAAGGGGCTAACTGTAAATTTATTGTATCCGATCCGATCTTATCCTATCCCTGCCCTGTCCTGTCCACGAAAAAACGGGCTCGGGAGCATCCCAAGCTCGTTTTTGGCACCGGCGGTGCTCACACCGTCGGCTCCAGCGGATAGTCGTAGATGTCGTGTCCGGTCTCGAGCGGCGCACCGTCCACCGTGATCTGCACGCGATCGACGCCGCGTGCCTGCGCGAAGGTGTTGACCAGCGCGTAGATCATCATCGTCTCGCCGGTCGTGCCCGAGGAGCGCACAGCCTGCCCATACGCTTCGTTCATGTCCAGCGTGAGCACGCCGTCCGCCGTGGACGAGGACTGCACCGCCACACCGGCGGGCAGTGCGCCCGTTTCGATCAGGGCGTTCAGCAGCCCCTGATCGGAATCGTCCTGCGTGGCCGCACCGACCGGCGTGAGCGCGTCGCCCTGCTCGTCCGGCACATAGACCACGACGGGGTCGCCCGGCGCGGGGTCGTCCGG